>NZ_JBEOYR010000025.1:0-133982 GCF_040297165.1 Streptomyces sp. NPDC001851
GCCAAGCTCCACTCCTCCACCGTCGCCGTCGACAACGCCCGTGACGCCACCCAGATCCACGGCGGCTACGGCTTCATGAACGAGTACCCGGTGGCCCGTATGTGGCGTGACTCCAAGATCCTGGAGATCGGCGAGGGCACGAGCGAGGTCCAGCGGATGCTCATCGCACGGGAGCTGGGCCTGGTGAGCTGAGGCGGTCCGATCGGGCCGTCCCCCCGGGCACCCGTTCGGCGAATCAGGTGGTTTTCCCGGCAGAGCAGTGCGCGACGGGCGCACCGGGCGTTGATCAGCGCGTCCGTCATCTGTCTGTGGAGGTAACCGTGAAAGCCGCGAAGTGTGCGACCGGACTGATGCTGGGGCTGGCGGTGACCACGGCGGTGGTCACCACGGCGGCCTCCGCCGCGTCGCACTCCGCTCTGGCCGGGCGTCTCGTCCTGACCAACGCCGACAACGGCCGCAGCGTGGCCCGGTCGGTCGGTGACGACACCGAGATCCGGCTGACGGCCTACCGCGAGCGGGGGTTGACGTACACGTGGGGCATTCCCGACGCCGCCGGTCCCCGCGTCCTGGGCCGGACGGTCGCCGGCGTGAGGCCGACGGGTGACGCCTACGCGGTCCTGCACGCGGACGGCCCGGGTACCA
The DNA here is from genome assembly GCF_040297165.1 of Streptomyces sp. NPDC001851. Taxonomy (NCBI): domain Bacteria; kingdom Bacillati; phylum Actinomycetota; class Actinomycetes; order Kitasatosporales; family Streptomycetaceae; genus Streptomyces; species Streptomyces sp. NPDC001851. Next base: position 643 of record NZ_JBEOYR010000025.1, read on the forward strand.
GCACCGTCTCCGCCGCACGGAAGTGCCACGCCGACCCCGGGTACGCCTGCCCCCGCACCCTCGCTCCATGGAAGGCCACCCTTCGGGTGAGCTGAGGCGTCGCGCGTCGAACAGGGCACCCCTGGACATCAGCTGAGGTTAGGCTAACCTACCTTCGAACCTGTCCGGCGGGCGCTTCGCCCCGTTCGAAAGCAGTCATACCCATGCCCCACGCCCGTGCCACCCACCTCACTCGCCGCGGTCTCCTCGCCGCGGGCGGCGCCGTAGGACTGGCCGCCGCGCTCACCGCCTGCGGGGACGGCAAGGGCAAAGACAGTGGCACGGGCGGCGGGTCGAAGGCGGCCAAGTCCGGCCCCTGGTCCTTCAAGGACGACCGCGGCACGGCCGTGAAGCTCGACAGGGTCCCCGCGAACATCGTCGCCTTCACCGGCGTCGGCGCCGCGCTCCACGACTACGGCATCCAGGTCAAGGGCGTCTTCGGCCCGACGACGACCAAGGACGGCAAGGCCGACGTCCAGGCCGGCGACATGGACGTCAGCAAGGTGACCGTCCTCGGCAACACCTGGGGCCAGTTCAACATCGAGAAGTACGCCTCGCTCGCGCCGGACGTGCTGATCTCCACGATGTTCGACGGTACCGGCACACTGTGGTACGTCCCCGAGGAGTCGAAGAAGAAGATCGCCCAACTCGCCCCGAGCGTCGGCATCTCCGTCTACGACCGCCGTCTCACCGAGCCACTGCAGCGCATGTGGGAGCTGGCCGAGTCGCTCGGCGCGGACATGGGGGCCGCGAAGGTCACCGACGCCAAAAAGCGGTTCGAGGCCGCCGCCGCCCGGCTGCGCGCCGCCGCCAAGGCCAAGCCCGGCATCAAGGTGATGGCCGGCAGCGCGAGCGACCAGCTGTTCTACGTCTCCGGCACCAACCTCTCCGTCGACCTGGAGTACTTCAAGGCCCTCGGCGTGAACTTCGTGGAGCCGCCGGAGAGCGCCAAGAAGCAGGGCGGCGGCTGGTACGAGTCGCTGAGCTGGGAGAACGTCGACAAGTACCAGGCCGACATCATCATGATGGACGACCGGGCCTCGGCGATCCAGCCCGCCGGCATCACCAAGCCCACCTGGAAGAAGCTGCCCGCGGTGAAGGCGGGGCAGGTCATCCCCCGCTCCCCCGAGCCGATCCTGTCGTACGACAAGTGCGTGCCGCTGCTGGACAACCTGGCCGAGGCCTTGGAGAAGGCCAAGAAGGTTAGCTGAGGAGCCCATGATGACGACGGCCGTAGCCGCCCCGTTCCGTTTCTTCTCCCTGTACGTGGTACGGACCCGGCGGCTGGGGCCGTCGCTCGTCCGCGTCACCTTCGGCGGAGCCGATCTGCACGCGTTCCACTCCGGCGGACGGGACCAGTCCCTCTCCCTGTTCCTGCCGCACCCGGGTCAGCGGGAGCCCGTCGTCCCCCTGGAGTCGGGATGGGGGTCCCCCCGTTCGAGCGAAGCCGAGAATGGGGGAGGATGGTGGCAGGCCTGGCGCGAACTGCCCGAGGACATACGGGCGGTGATGCGCTCGTACACACTGCGGTCCCTGCGCCGGGATCCCGACGAAATCGACATCGACTTCGCCCTGCACACCCCGGCGGGCCCCGCCTCCCGCTGGGCCTCCCGGGCGACCGCCGGTGACCGGGTGCTGCTGCTCGGGCCGGCCGTCGCCGACAACCGCGCGATCCGCTTCCGTCCGCCCGAGGACACCGACCTCGTCGTCCTGTGGGGCGACGAGACCGCCGTACCGGCCGCGACCGCGATCCTCGAATCCCTCCCCGCCGGCACCCGCGCCCGCGCCTGGCTGGAGGTGCCGCACGCCGGGGACATCCAGGACGTGCGCACGGAGGCGGACGCGGAGATCACGTGGCTCGTACGGCACGACGGGTCCCCCATGGCCGTCGATGCCGTACGGGCCGCCCAACTGCCCGCCGCCGACCGGCCGTACGTGTGGATCGCCGGTGAGTCGGGGCACGTGAAGGCGCTGCGGCGGCACTTCGTCGGCGAGCGTGGCGTCGACCGGCGGCGGGTGACCTTCGTCGGGTACTGGCGGCAGGGGATGACCGAGGAACAGCTGCGGGCCGCCGAGTAACTCCCCCTGGAGTGACGCCGGTCACGGGTCAGGCATGCCTTGATCCAGAACAGTTAGGTTAGGCTAACCTAAGCAGAAAGCCCCGCACTCGCACGGCCTGCCCCCTCGGAGGACCCCCCACATGCGCTCGCACCTGCTCAATGGCCTCACCGCGGAGCACTACCGCAGCTCCGTGACCGAAGGAGTCGAGCGGGTGGCGGCCAGACTCGCCACCACCGACCGTCCGTTCACCGGCGTCACCGTGGACGCCCTCGCCCCCCGCGTGGACGCCATCGACCTCGACCGGCCGCTCGGCGACACCGCCGCCGCACTCGACGAACTGGAGGACGTCTACCTCCGGGACGCCGTCTACTTCCACCACCCCCGCTACCTCGCCCACCTCAACTGCCCCGTGGTCATCCCGGCGGTACTCGGCGAGGCCGTGCTCTCCGCGGTCAACTCCTCCCTGGACACCTGGGACCAGTCGGCCGGCGGCACCCTCATCGAGCGCAAGCTCGTCGACTGGACCGCCGAGCGCATCGGCCTCGGCCCCGCCGCCGACGGGGTGTTCACCTCCGGCGGCAGCCAGTCCAACCTCCAGGCGCTGCTCCTCGCGAGAGAGGAGGCCAAGAGCGACAGCCCGGCGAAACTGCGGATCTTCGCGTCCGAGGCCAGTCACTTCAGCGTGCAGAAGTCCGCGAAACTCCTCGGTCTGGGCCCGGACTCCGTCGTCACCGTCCCCGTCGACCGCGACAAGCGGATGCAGACCGTCGCACTCGCCCATGAGCTGGAGCGCTGCCGTCGCGAGGGGCTGGTGCCGATGGCGGTCGTCGCCACCGCCGGCACCACCGACTTCGGCTCCATCGACCCGCTCCCGGAGATCGCCGGGCTGTGCGCCCAGTACGGCGCCTGGATGCACGTCGACGCGGCCTACGGCTGCGGGCTGCTCGCCTCCCTGAAGTACCGGCACCGCATCGACGGCATCGAGCGCGCCGACTCGGTCACCGTCGACTACCACAAGTCCTTCTTCCAGCCGGTGAGTTCGTCGGCCCTCCTGGTGCGGGACGCGGCGACCCTCCGCCACGCCACCTACCACGCCGACTACCTCAACCCGCTCCGCATGGCGCAGGAACGCATCCCCAACCAGGTCGACAAGTCCCTGCAGACCACCCGTCGCTTCGACGCCCTCAAGCTCTGGATGACCCTGCGGGTGATGGGCGCCGACGGCATCGGTGAACTCTTCGACGGGGTCTGCGACCTGGCGGCCGAGGGCTGGCAGCTGCTCGCCGCCGACCCCCGCTACGACGTCGTCGTCGAGCCCGCCCTCTCCACCCTCGTCTTCCGCTACATCCCAGCGGCCGTCACCGACCCGGCCGAGACCGACCGCGCCAACCTCTACGCCCGCAAGGCCCTGTTCGCCTCCGGCGACGCCGTGGTCGCCGGCACCAAGGTCGGCGGCCGCCACTACCTGAAGTTCACCCTGCTCAACCCCGAGACGACGCCGGCCGACATCGCCGCCGTCCTCGACCTGATCGCCGGCCACGCCGAGCAGTACCTGGGAGAGTCCCTTGACCGCGCTTCCTGAAGCCACCCGTGTTCATGACTTCGTGGGGATCGGGCTGGGCCCCTTCAACCTCGGCCTCGCCTGCCTCACCGAACCCATCGACGGCCTGGACGGCGTCTTCCTCGACTCCAAACCGGACTTCGAGTGGCACGCCGGGATGTTCCTGGACGGCGCCCACCTGCAGACCCCGTTCATGTCGGACCTGGTCACCCTCGCCGACCCGACCTCGCCGTACTCCTTCCTCAACTACCTGAAGGAGAAGGGCAGACTCTACTCGTTCTACATCCGCGAGAACTTCTATCCGCTGCGGGCCGAGTACGACGACTACTGCCGCTGGGCGGCGGGCAAGCTGAGCAGCGTCCGGTTCAACACCACGGTCACCGAGGTGACGTACGAGGACGAGCTGTACGCCGTCCGCACCGAGCGCGGCGAAACGTTCCGCGCCCGGCACCTGGTCCTGGGCACGGGGACGACCCCCTACGTCCCGCCGGCCTGCCGAGGCCTGGCCGGCGACCTCCTGCACAACTCCCAGTACATGCACCGCAAGGCGGAGCTGCAGGCGAAGAAGTCCATCACGATCGTCGGCAGCGGCCAGAGCGCGGCCGAGATCTACCACGAGCTGCTCGCCGAGATCGACGTACACGGCTACCAGCTCAACTGGGTCACCCGCTCCCCCCGTTTCTTCCCCCTCGAATACACCAAGCTGACCCTGGAGATGACCTCCCCGGACTACATCGACTACTTCCGCGCGCTGCCCGAGGAGACCCGCTACCGGCTGGAGAAGCAGCAGAAGGGCTTGTTCAAGGGCATCAACTCGGATCTGATCGACGCGATCTTCGACCTGCTCTACCAGAAGAACCTCACCGGCCCCGTGCCGACCCGGCTGCTCACCAACTCCAGCCTGCACAGCGCCACCTACGCGGACGGCGAGTACACCCTCGGCTTCCACCAGGACGAGCAGGACAAGGACTTCGAGATCCGCACCGAGGGCCTGCTGCTGGCCACCGGCTACCACTACGAGCCCCCGGCCTTCCTCGCCCCGATCCAGGACCGCCTCCGCTTCGACGGCCACGGCCGCTTCGACGTCGCCCGCAACTACGCCATCGACGTCACCGGCCGCGGCGTCTTCCTGCAGAACGCCGGCGTCCACACCCACAGCATCACCAGCCCCGACCTGGGCATGGGCGCGTACCGCAACGCGTACATCATCCGCGAGCTGCTCGGCAGCGAGTACTACCCGGTCGAGAAGACCATCGCCTTCCAGGAGTTCGCCGTATGACCAGCACGAACACGACCTTCACCTTCCGCACCGTCGACCCGCTGCGGGACGCCGGACTCCTGCACTCCTGGGTCACCCACCCCAAGGCCTCCTTCTGGATGATGCAGGACACCAGGCTGGAGGACGTCGAGCGGGCCTACAGGGAGATCGCCGCGGACGAGCACCACCACGCGCTGCTCGGGCTGCGCGACGGCGAGCCGATGTTCCTGATGGAGAAGTACGACCCGGCGCACCGGGAACTGACCGGCCTGTACGAGGCACAGCCCGGTGACATCGGCATGCACTTCCTCACCCCGGCGACCGACACGCCCGTCCACGGCTTCACCAGGTCCGTCATCACCGCGGTGATGGCACACCTCTTCGCGGACCCCGCGGTGTCGCGGGTCGTGGTCGAACCGGACGTACGCAACACGGCCGTGCACGCGCTGAACGAGACCGTCGGGTTCGTGCCCGAGCGGGAGATCCAGAAGCCGGAGAAGAAGGCCCTGCTGAGCTTCTGCACGCGCGAGCGGTTCGCCGCCGCGACGGGGGTGGCCGCATGACCGTCGCCGACGCCGTGGCCCACCTCTCCCCCGAGCGCTGGGCGACCGCCAACCGCCTGCTGATACGCAAGGCGCTCGCCGAGTTCGCGCACGAGCGCCTGATCACGCCCGCGCAGGAAGGCGACGGGTATGTCGTCCGCAGCGACGACGGCCTGACCTCCTACCGCTTCTCGGCCGTCCGGCGCGCCCTCGACCACTGGCAGGTCGACGCGGAGTCCATCACCCGGCACCGCGACGGCCGTGAACTCCCCCTGGGCGCCCTGGACTTCTTCATCGAGCTGAAGGAGTCCCTGGGCCTGAGCGACGAGATCCTGCCGGTCTACCTGGAGGAGATCTCCTCCACCCTCTCCGGCACCTGCTACAAGCTCACCAAGCCCCGGATCACCTCCGCCGAGCTGGCGGCCGGCGGCTTCCAGGCGATCGAGACCGGGATGACCGAGGGCCACCCCTGCTTCGTCGCGAACAACGGGCGGCTCGGATTCGGCATCCACGAGTACCTGTCGTACGCCCCGGAGGCCGCGAGCCCCGTCCGGCTGGTGTGGCTGGCCGCGCACCGCTCGCGGGCCGCGTTCACGGCGGGTGCCGGGATCGCGTACGAGTCCTTCCTGCGGGAGGAGCTGGGTGACGGCACGCTGAACCGTTTCCGCTCGGTGCTCACCGACCAGGGCCTCGACCCCGCCGACTACCTCCTCATCCCCGTCCACCCCTGGCAGTGGTGGAACAAGCTCTCCGTCACCTTCGCCGCCGAGGTGGCCCGCCGGCACCTGGTCTGCCTGGGCGAGGGCGACGACGAGTACCTGGCCCAGCAGTCGATCCGGACCTTCTTCAACACCTCCCACCCGGAGAAGCACTACGTCAAGACGGCCCTGTCCGTCCTCAACATGGGTTTCATGCGCGGCCTGTCCGCCGCCTACATGGAGGCCACGCCCGCCATCAACGACTGGCTGGCCCAGCTGATCGAGAACGACCCGGTGCTGAAGTCGACGGGCCTGTCGGTCATCCGGGAACGCGCGGCCGTCGGTTACCGCCACCTGGAGTACGAACAGGCCACCGACCGCTACTCCCCCTACCGCAAGATGCTGGCCGCGCTGTGGCGGGAGAGCCCGGTGCCCTCGCTCCAGGACGGCGAGTCCCTGGCCACCATGGCCTCGCTGCTGCACGTGGACCACACCGGCGCCTCCTTCGCGGGCGCGCTGGTCGAGCGCTCCGGGCTCACCCCGGTGGAGTGGCTGCGCCGCTACCTCCGCGCCTACTACACCCCGCTGCTGCACAGCTTCTACGCCTACGACCTGGCGTTCATGCCGCACGGCGAGAACGTGATCCTGGTCCTGAAGGACGGCGTGGTGCGGCGGGCCGTCTACAAGGACATCGCCGAGGAGATCGTGGTGATGGACCCGGACGCGGTGCTGCCGCCGGAGGTCCGGCGGATCCGTGTGGAGGTCCCGGACGACACCAAGCTGCTGTCGATCTTCACGGACGTCTTCGACTGCTTCTTCCGCTTCCTCGCCGCGCACCTCGCCGCCGAGGGGATCCTCGACGAGGACGCCTTCTGGGGCACGGTCGCCGAGGTCACGCACGAGTACCAGGAAGCGAACCCCGAACTGGCCCACCGGTTCCGCCAGTACGACCTGTTCGCCCCGGAGTTCGCCCTGTCCTGCCTCAACCGGCTCCAGCTGCGCAACAACAGGCAGATGGTCGACCTCACCGACCCCTCGGGCGCCCTCCAGCTCGTCGGCACCCTGAAGAACCCGATCGCCGGGTTCTGAGCGTGGGGCTTGATGCCCACCCGCACCGGGTATCGCAGGCGCATGCGGGCATGGCGAGCGGCCGTGTGGGCGGGGCCCTGGTGGGAGGCGTTCGTGCTGGGCGTGGTGCGGCGGGTGCAGGCGGGGGGCCGGCCGCAGCCGTGGTGGATGCCGCGGCGGGTGCTGACCGTGGTGTCGGCCGATGTCGACACCGCCTCCGGAGTCGCGGCGGTCTGGATGCTGTGGCGCCCGAGGTCACGGCGGACGCGTGAGCACACCGAGCTGCTGGAGTGGTCCGACGAGCAGTGGCGGTACCTGGGAGGCGGCTGGGGCGACGGAGACGGTGACGACGGCGCCGACGTCGATGTGCTCCACATTCGCCATGCCGCGGGCAGCATCAGCCTCACCCGCCGCCTCGACCCACCCCACTCCCTCACCGCGGCCCCGTGGATCGGTTGCGAGATCGTGCGCCTCGGTCCGGACGTGGGCCATGTGCTCATCGGCGCCCGCCGGATCGAGGCCCCCGAGCAGCGCAGGCTCATCGCCGTCTGGACGTCTCCCCGCGCCACCGGCCTCGGAGTCCGTCCCGTGATCGCGGCCCTGGACCACGCCGGCACGGAGCTCTCCCGCATCGGGCCCCATGACGGCCTGGACAGCCATACCTGGACGCGGCTGAGAGACGAGCTGTAACCGGTCTGCTCCAGCTGTAGATCTGTCCCCCGGCGAACGTACTCGCACCGGCACCCCGTGTGCGCAGTCACATCGGGCCTCGCCGCTCCCGGAGTCGCAGGTGTCAGCCCACCCACCCCCGCAACAGCTCCTCCCGCTCCGCTCTCCGAGGCGACCCGCCTTCCTGCGCGCGGCCCCATTCCGACATGGCCGCCAGCGTCGTCGCCATCGTCGCGGCGCCCTCCGTGAGGCGGGACAGGAGAGCGCGGGAGAGGTCGGCCTCCGTCTGGGAGTAGCCGACCGCCGCGGCGACGTACGCCGACAGCTCATGGGCACCGTCAGTCGTTTCCACGCGCACCCTCATCATCGGCGGGTCCTCGCCCGTCAGGCCGACGCCCCCGGCCAGGGCCACGTCCAGCACCATGCCCAGGGCCAGGTCCCTGACCGCTCCGGCCTGCCGCTTCAGGGACTTCACGGGGACGTCCGCCACCGTCAGGGCGTGTACGTCCTCCCACGGGTAGAGGCCGGACTGACCGTCGCCGAGGGCCACCACGCCCTCGGGGGTCAGGCGCACCCCGGGAGCCAGACCGGACGGCTTCGCGCCCAGGTACACGTCGCTGCCGACAATGCAGAACAGCCCCACCATGGCCATGGTTGCTCCCCCCGACGGCGGCCCCGCCGTCGTGTGCCACATCAAACGATCAGGTCGCCCTCGCAACGCGCCATCAGGCCGTGGAGTTCCCGCCTCGCCGCTTCGCCCCCCTGGCCAAGGACACCCAGGGAGACGGACGTGCACCCCGGAGCACGGTCCTCCGGGGTGCACGCCGGGGTGTGGTCAGTTCGTCGGCCAGGGGACCTGGGGTGAGCGGTAGTAGGTGATGCCGAGGGCGTCCCAGCGCGGGGCCTGTGCCGCCAGGCGCACCTTGTACGTGTCCCAGTCGTGCGTCGCCGCCGGGGACCAGCCCAGTTCGGCCGCGCCGGGCAGGCGCGGGAACGCCATGTACTCGATGTCGGCGGACTCCTTGAGGGTCTCCGACCACATGGGGGCCTCCACGCCCCGGACGGCCGAGGCCGGGGCACCCGGGAGGTAGTCGCCCGGGTTCCAGTCGTACGACCGCCTGACCTCGACCAGGCCCGCCCAGTCCAGGCCCAGCCTGGTGTCCTTGGTGTACTTCATGTCGAGGTAGATCCGGTCCGCCGGGGACAGGATCAGGCCGGTGCCGTTCCGGGCGGCCTTGGCGACCTGGTCCTTCTCCGCCGCGCTGGTGCTGTCCAGGCCCCAGTACTGGGCGAGGGCGCCCGGGACCGGGTGGGCGCCGGTGAGCTGGTGCCAGCCGATCACCGTCTTGCCGTACTTGGCGACGATCGGCTGCACGCGGTCCATGAACGCCACGTAGTCGGCGTGGCTGGTGGAGTGCGCCTCGTCGCCGCCGATGTGGAGGTAGCGGCCGGGGGTGAGGGCGGCCAGCTCCCGGATCACGTCGTCCGCGAAGTCGTAGGTGACCTGCTTGGGCACGCACAGCGAGCTGAAGCCGACCTTCGTACCGGTGTACAGCGGGGGTGCCGTGCCGTCGCAGTTGAGCTCGGCGTAGGAGGCGAGGGCCGCGTTGGTGTGGCCGGGCATGTCGATTTCGGGGACGACCTCCAGATAGCGGGAGGCCGCGTACCGGACGATCTCCTGGTACTGCGCCTTGGTGTAGTAGCCGCCCGGGCCGCCGCCGACCTCCGTGGAGCCGCCGTAGGCGGCCAGGCGGGGCCAGGAGTCGATGGCGATGCGCCAGCCCTGGTCGTCGCTGAGGTGCAGGTGCAGCTCGTTGAGCTTGTAGAGGGCCAACTGGTCGATGTACCGCTTGACCTGGTCGACGGTGAGGAAGTGCCGGGAGACGTCCAGCATGGCGCCCCGGTAGGAGTAGCGGGGGCGGTCCTGCACGGTGCCGCCGGCGATCTGCCAGGGGCCGGGCTGGGCGGTCTTCTTCTCGACGGCGGGCGGGAGGAGCTGACGCAGGGTCTGCACGCCGTGGAAGAGGCCCGCGGGGGCGCTCGCGGTGATGGTGACGCCGCCCGCGTCGCTGTGCAGCCGGTAGCCCTCGGCGCCGAAGTCGCCCGGTGCGAGGTGGAGCCGGATGCCTCCGGTGCCGTGGTCGGTGAGCGCCAGCGGATAGCCGGTGGAGGGCCGCAGGATGCCGGCGAGGTACGCGCCGATCCGGCGGACCTCGGCGGAGTCGTCGACCCGGACGCCGGTCGCCCGGGTGAGGCGGTACGGCGTTCCGCCGTGCGTGACGGAGGCGGGTGCCGGGATCACCTGGTCCAGCGGGGTGGGGGCAGCCGTTCGCGCCGCGGGTGCCGCGGGGGCGGCCCCCAGCGTGAACACGCCGGCCGCCGCCACCAGCAGCAGTGATCCGAGCACGCGGGTGGTACGGGGAGTCGTGCTGTGTGTGCGTCTCACATGCGCTCCCTTCAGATGTGGTCGAGACCACTGTCCCGCAGATCCGGTGAAACAATCCCCCCATGGCGGAAATCATCCAGAAGGACGGCACCTGGACCTTCGACGGCGATGCCCTGCGGCTCACCCCGGGCCGGGACAAGAATGTGAGCCTGCTCCGCCGTGAGCTGGGCGAACTCGTCGTGCCCCTGGGGGCGTTGGCCGGTGTCTCCTTCGAGCAGGGGCGGAAGTCGGGGCGGCTGCGGCTGCGGCTGAGGGACGGGGCCGATCCGTTGACGCAGGCCACCGGCGGCCGGCTCGGCGAGCCGCACGATCCCTATCAGCTGACCGTGGAGTCCGACCGGTACGGCGTCGCCGAGTACTTCGCGGACGAGGTGCGCAACTCCCTCCTGCTGGACGGGGTTTCACCGGATCCGCTCACCCGCTATCTGCTGCCGGGCCCGCCCCTGCCGGTGTCCGCCGCGGCCGGGGACGGCACGGTGGGCTTCGACGGGGAGCGGGTGCGGCTGGAGTGGAACTGGAAGACGGAGAACGCCAAGGCGAACGTCGGCACCCGGACCATCCCGCTCGCCGACGTCCTCGGTGTGGACTGGCAGCCGGCGGCCGGACTGGAGAACGGGCATCTGCGCTTCCATGTGCGCGGCGCCCCGGCGACGGCTACGGCCAAGTACGACCCGAACGCGGTCGAGCTGTGGGGCTTCAAGAAGGACCCGCTGATGGCCCTGGTGGCCGCCGCCGTACAGGCCCGGCTGCCGCATCCCGCCGCGACGGGGCGGGGCGCGCCGAAGGACCCGCCGGCGCTCGGCGGGGCGCCCGCCGAGCGCGACCACGACGCCCTGCTGCGCCGCCTGCGCGAGCTGGGCGAACTGCACCGCGACGGGGTCCTGACCGGGGAGGAGTTCGCCCTGGCCAAGCAGGCGGTCCTCAAGCGGATGTGAGGACCGCCCGCCGGAGACTCACTTCGCCGTGCGGGACACCGTGAAGTGGTCGATGCGGTCGCCGGTCTCGGCGATGCCCGACACCGTCAGGGTGGTCTGGCGGCCCTTCGGCGCGGGGGTGACGTCCACGCGCAGGAAGGAGTAGTTGAGGTAGCGCACCCGGGACCAGGTGACGGTCTCGTCGACCTTGCCGTCCTTGGTGTTGATGAAGGAGGCGACCGAGTCCACCTCGTGCTCGTGGCCCTCGTAGGAGTCCGGGGCGGAGAAGGCGTACAGGCTGCGGCCCGCCGCGCCCGCCGTGACGTAGACCACACCCTCGGTCTCGGGGTAGGCGGTGCCGCCGATCGGGAGCTTCTTGGTGACCTGGCCGCCCTTGATCACGTCGGTGCGCTCGTACTGGTGGTTGTGGCCGTTGATGACCAGGTCCACCTGGTACTTCTCGAACAGCGGCACCCACTCCTGGCGCACGCCCCCCTCCGAGGCGTGCGCCGTGGACGTGCAGTACGCGCAGTGGTGGAAGAACACGACGATGAAGTCGACGTCGTCACACGCCCGGTACTTCTCCAGCTGGGCCTCGAACCACTTGGTCTGGGTTCCGCCGGATATGCCCAGGTTCGCCGGGATCTCGAAGGAGACGTCGTTGGGGTCCAGCGAGATGACCGCGGTGTTTCCGTGGACGAAGGAGTAGACGCCGGGCAGGTTCTTCGCGTCCGGACCGTTGTCCGGGAGGGTCCAGCGGGCCTCCTCGCCGCCGTAGCCGTTGGGCGAGTACCAGGCCTCCATGTCGTGGTTGCCGTACGAGACCATCCACGGGATCTGCTTGGCGACCGACTCGGTCTGGTACAGGAACTGGTCCCAGGTGCGCGCGTCGAAGCCGGTGTCGGTGGTCTTGCCCTGGCCGGCCGGGTCGCCGTAGGCGATGTCGCCCGCGTGCAGGTGGAAGGCCGGGTTCTGGCCGAGGATCAGGCTGTCGTTGGCCAGCGCGTGGTAGCTGACGCCCTGGTCGCCGAAGGCGGTGAAGGTGAACGGCTTCTTGTGGGCGGGGGCGGTGGTGAAGGTGCCCAGGGTGCCCAGCAGGTGCCGCTCGGCCGGGTCGAAGCCCTCGTGGCCGACGCCGTAGTAGTAGGTCCTGCCGGGGCGCAGGTGGGTGAGCTTGGCGTGCAGGTAGTACTGCGTGTGGTCGCCGCTCGCGCCGACGCCGGCCGGGGTGTAGAGGCTGCGGACCTCGGCCTCTATCTTGCGGGAGAGGTCCCAGGGGTGGGCGCCGATGCGGATGAACGGCTTCTTCACGGCGACCGGGACCTGCCAGGAGACGGTCATCTCCGTGCGCGGGTCGTTGCCGTAGGCGAGGTGGCGGCCGAAGGGGGCGACGAGGGCGCCGTCGACCGTCTCGGTGGCGGGGGCGGCGGCCTGCGTCGGCACGGTCGCCTGTGCGGTGGCGCCCGGCACGAACGCGCCGCCCGCGACGGCGCCCAGGGTGACGGCGCCGCCTCTGATCAGGTTGCGCCGCGAGAATCTGGCGCGCAGGTACTCGTGCTGCTCGGCCATGCTCATGCGCTCGGCCAGCTTCTCGGGTACTCCCATACGAGGAATGTCCATGGCGTCCGAAACTCACGGGTCCGGGCAACGAGATGCAGGACACAGAGTGGACGGCTTGCGAACAGAGATCCAACAGCACTCACCGCGGACGTCTGCCCGAAATCGGGCACGCTCCTTGCGAAACCGGGTCCGGTACCCCAGGATCTACCGGGTGCACGACGAACTTGTTGATCACCTGACGCGGTCCACGCCCCTGGCCAGGGGCGAGGCGCTGCGGGTGATCCAGGACGTGCTCGCCTACTTCGACGAGTCGACGGAGGACTACGTCCGTCGCCGTCACCGTGAACTGCAGGCCCAGGGCCTGGTCAACGCCGAGATCTTCGAACGGATCTCGGCGGACCTCAAGTACCGAGCGGTGGCACCGCCCGAGCTGACGCTCAGGCAGCTGCGCCGCATCGTCTACGGCTAGGAATACCCATACATGTGCGGAATTGTCGGATACATCGGGAAGCGTGACGTGGCCCCGCTGCTGCTCGAAGGGCTGCAGCGGCTGGAGTACCGCGGCTACGACTCGGCGGGCATCGTCGTCACCTCCCCGAAGGCGCCCGGCCTGAAGATGGTCAAGGCCAAGGGCCGGGTGCGCGACCTGGAGGCCAAGGTCCCGGCGCGCTTCAAGGGCACCACCGGCATCGCCCACACCCGCTGGGCCACCCACGGCGCCCCCTCCGACGTCAACGCCCACCCGCACATGTCGGCCGACAACAAGGTCGCCGTCGTCCACAACGGCATCATCGACAACGCCGCCGACCTGCGCCGCAAGCTGGAGGCGGACGGCGTCGAGTTCCTCTCCGAGACCGACACCGAGGTCCTCACCCACCTCATCGCCCGCGCCACGGCCGAGAAGCTGGAGGACAAGGTCCGCCAGGCGGTCCGCGTGATCGAGGGCACCTACGGCATCGCCGTGCTGCACGCCGACTTCCCCGACCGGATCGTGGTGGCCCGCAACGGCTCCCCCGTCGTCCTCGGCATCGGCGAGAAGGAGATGTTCGTCGCCTCCGACATCGCCGCCCTGGTCACCCACACCCGGCAGATAGTCACCCTCGACGACGGCGAGATGGCCACGCTCAAGGCCGACGACTTCCGCACCTACACCACCGAGGGCACGCGCACCACCGCCGAGCCCACCACGGTGGAGTGGGAGGCCGAGTCGTACGACATGGGCGGCCACGACACCTACATGCACAAGGAGATCTTCGAGCAGGCCGACGCCGTGGACCGCGTGCTGCGCGGCCGCATCGACGACCGCTTCTCCACCGTGCACCTCGGCGGCCTCAACCTGGACGCCCGCGAGGCCCGGCAGATCCGCCGCGTGAAGATCCTCGGCTGCGGCACCTCGTACCACGCGGGCATGATCGGCGCCCAGATGATCGAGGAGCTGGCCCGCATCCCGGCGGACGCCGAGCCGGCCTCGGAGTTCCGCTACCGCAACGCGGTCGTCGACCCCGACACCCTGTACGTCGCCGTCTCCCAGTCCGGTGAGACGTACGACGTCCTCGCCGCCGTCCAGGAGCTCAAGCGCAAGGGCGCCAAGGTCTTCGGCGTCGTCAACGTCGTCGGCTCGGCGATCGCCCGCGAGGCGGACGCCGGGATCTACGTCCACGCGGGCCCCGAGGTCTGCGTGGTGTCGACGAAGTGCTTCACCAACATGACGGTGGCCTTCGCCCTGCTCGCCCTGCACCTCGGCCGCACCCGCGACCTCTCGGTGCGCGACGGCAAGCGGATCATCGCGGGCCTGCGCAAGCTTCCCGAGCAGATCACCGAGATCCTCAAGCAGGAGGAGCAGATCAAGGAGCTGGCCGAGCTGTACGCCGACGCCCGCTCGATGCTCTTCATCGGCCGCGTCCGGGGCTACCCGGTGGCCCGTGAGGCCTCCCTGAAGCTCAAGGAGGTCTCCTACATCCACGCCGAGGCCTACCCCGCCTCCGAGCTGAAGCACGGCCCGCTGGCCCTGATCGAGCCGGCCCTGCCGACGGTGGCGATCGTCCCCGACGACGACCTGCTGGAGAAGAACCGCGCGGCCCTGGAGGAGATCAAGGCCCGCAGCGGCAAGATCCTGGCGGTGGCCCACCAGCACCAGGACAAGGCCGACCAGACGATCGTCGTCCCGAAGAACGAGGACGAACTCGACCCCATCCTGATGGGCATCCCGCTGCAGCTCCTCGCCTACCACACGGCCAAGGCCCTGGGCCGGGACATCGACAAGCCGCGCAACCTCGCCAAGTCGGTGACGGTCGAGTAGTACCGCGACGACGGAAGGACCCCCACGTGTGCCACCGAGCACGTGGGGGTCCTTTTCGTGCCGCTGGGAATCAGCCGGTGGCCGTCACCCCCCGGCCGGCGGCACGCCCGGGAAGCGTCGTCGGCCAGTGGGCCAGCGCGGCCGTCGCCGCGTACCAGGCCACCGCACCGGAGACCGCGGCGATCCAGCCGCCGGCCTTGGCCAGGGAGGAGCTGTCGGCGAAGGCCGCGACCGCCAGCACCAGCATCGCCAGGAACAGCAGCCCGTGCATGAGCTGACCCAGGCCGTCCCCGCCCGCGAGGGTCAGCGTGAGCGCCACGAGGGCGAACAGAAGCAGGAAGAGCCCGGCCGCGTCGGCGGAGGAGTGACCGCCGACCGCCCAGGTGAACCACAGTGCGCCGAGGGCCGCGAAGCCCGTGCCGGAAACGCCGTCGCCGCCGCGGAAGGCCAGCAGGCCGACCAGGAACAGGGCGACTCCGCCCACGTAGTGGGCCACTGACACGGCGTCGGACGCGGCCACACCGTGGATCACGCCTGTCGTACCGAGGCCGAACGCCAACAGGGTTATTCCCAGGGCGAGTCGGCCGACCACCGTAGTACTTCCGTTGTCCACGGCGGGCTCCCTTCATGTCGTGCAGGTGCGCGGTGACCGGTATATGCCCTTCACAAGGGCACAAACCACCTCTACGCGTGAGTAGTTTCGCGCTGCACAAAGGGATTTGCCGTACGGCGCCGGGGAGTTGGGACGGTCAGGGGATGACGATCACGGGCCGCCGGGCCCGCTTGGCGAGCCGCCCCGCGACGGAGCCGAAGATCCGGCCGACGATGCCGTGCGTGGAGCCGACGACGATCGCGTCCGCCTCGTACTCCTTGCCGACCTCTTCCAGCTCGTGGCAGATGTCGCCGCCGCGCTCCACCAGGATCCACGGCACCTCGGTCAGATAGTCCGCGCACGCCAGCTCCAGCCCGAGGACCTCGGTGCGGTGGTCCGGCACGTCGACGAAGACGGGCGGCTCGCAGCCGGCCCACACGGTGGTCGGCAGCCTGTTGGCGACATGGACGATGATCAGGCCGGAGTGGGAGCGGTGGGCCATGCCGATGGCGTAGGCGAGGGCGCGTTCACTGGAGGTGGAGCCGTCGAAGCCGACGACGACTCCGTGCCGGAAGGCGGGGTCGCAGGAAGGACGCGGCTCTTCCGCCGCCAGGGGCTCGGCCGCCGTGGGGTCGGCGACCGGCCGCTTGCGGTCCGCGGGTTCGAAGAATTCGTGACCGGCCATGGCTGTCTCGGCGTTGTGATCCTTTGATGGGCGGGACGACAGTGTGCGGCGGAGCTGTGTCCGGGAAACATCTTCCCAACCCCATACCCCCAAGGGTACGGCGGCACGCCTCCCGAGCCCAGTTCCCGCGCACGCTCCGTAAGCGGTCCCCGACATCCGGAGGGGTTCACCGGAGCATGCACGAGCCGCGCCCGTAACGCAATGGTTGCTGCCCCGTACAGGCGGTTTGCTCAGGATTCACAGACGTACGGCCGGTGACCGACCGCTCGAACAGACGTTGAACCGGGTGAGCCACCGCCACAGGGAGTACGAGTGATGCCCCGTCCCCGATCCACCTCCGATCCGCACCCCGCGCCGGACACCGCGAGCGATGTGATCCGCTGGGCCGCCTTCAGCTGCGTCCTCGTCCCCGTGGTGCTGGTCTGGTACGGCACCTCGCTGGCCGGCGCGACGGGTGCGGCGCTGGGCCTGGCCGCCGTCACGGCCGTGTGCCGGATCCTGCTGCGCCGCTCCGAGCGGTGCGCCGAGCGGAGCGGGCGCGGCCGCAGGCGTTGCCCGAAGCAAAGAGGCGGACGTCATACCCGTCGACGGACACCGGTCGACTGACCGGTTTCCGTACCCCCGAACGCATCTTTTCAGCCAACTTCTGAATGTCGCCCCACAGGGCCTCCGAGCCCCCTCCAACCCCCGTTCGACCTGCACGGAAAGGGTCTACGGGCAGTTGCGCACCCTACGCGGTTTGGCCACTGCGACAAGGCGCACTTCCCTCCACGCTCCGCGAGTGCAACGCTTCGTGATCGAATGCTTCACGCCAAGTTGTCATGTCGACAATCTGTGGCGTGTGGAACTGGTCACCGTGAGACCGCGGGAGCCAGTAGATTTCGATCTTGACTGTCTTTACGGCGGGGGACTCGTGCAGGACCGAGGGGAAACGTGCAGGAGCGACACAACCGAGGAGCCGCGACCACCGAGGGGGGCTTAGCAGTATGAGCCACGACTCCACTGCCGCGCCGGAAGCCGCGGCCCGGAAGCTTTCCGGGCGCCGCCGCAAGGAGATCGTCGCGGTGCTGCTGTTCAGCGGCGGCCCCATCTTCGAGAGTTCCATACCGCTGTCGGTGTTCGGAATCGACCGCCAGGACGCCGGCGTCCCGCGCTACCGACTGCTGGTGTGCGCCGGAGAAGAGGGCCCGCTGCGGACCACAGGGGGCCTGGAACTCACCGCGCCGCATGGACTGGAGGCGATATCGCGCGCCGGGACGGTCGTCGTACCGGCCTGGCGTTCGATCACCGCGCCGCCACCGGAGGAAGCGCTCGACGCGCTGCGCCGGGCGCATGAGGAGGGGGCCCGGATCGTCGGGCTGTGCACGGGCGCCTTCGTGCTCGCGGCAGCCGGACTGCTGGACGGCCGTCCGGCGACCACCCACTGGATGTACGCGCCGACGCTGGCCAAGCGCTATCCGTCGGTGCACGTCGATCCGCGGGAGCTGTTCGTCGACGACGGCGATGTGCTCACGTCGGCGGGCACCGCGGCCGGAATCGATCTCTGTCTCCACATCGTGCGGACGGACCACGGCAACGAGGCGGCCGGCGCGCTCGCCCGGCGCCTGGTGGTCCCACCGCGCCGATCGGGCGGCCAGGAGCGCTACCTCGATCGGTCTTTACCAGAGGAGATCGGCGCCGACCCGCTGGCCGAGGTCGTCGCCTGGGCGCTGGAACACCTCCACGAGCAGTTCGACGTGGAGACACTGGCGGCACGCGCCTATATGAGCCGCCGTACGTTCGACCGCCGGTTCCGCTCGCTGACGGGCAGCGCGCCGCTGCAATGGCTGATCACGCAGCGTGTGCTCCAGGCCCAACGCCTGCTGGAGACGTCGGACTACTCCGTGGACGAGGTGGCGGGCCGGTGCGGCTTCCGCTCCCCCGTCGCGCTGCGCGGGCACTTCCGCCGCCAGCTCGGCTCGTCCCCCGCCGCCTACCGGGCCGCCTACCGGGCCCGCAGGCCGCAGGCCGACAAGCCGGCCGACACGGAGCCGCCGGTGCACGCCGCCGGCCAGCCGGGCGCCCCCATGGGCCTGGCGGGCCCCGGCCCGATGGGCCACGCACCCGTACTGCACCCGGACCGCGACAGCGGCGTCCCGATGCAGAGCCGCCGCACGGCGGCGGGCGCGGTGGGGCTGCTGCCGGGGCCGCGGAGCGGTAGCTGAGAGAAAGGGGGCGAGCATGCACTCGCCCCCTTGTCTTTTCGGCTGTCCTTTCGGCGCGGGCCGGCAGCCCCTGGCGAGCTCGGCAGCAGCACAGGGCGCCACAAAAGCTCAGGCCCGCTTTAGGGTGGTCGCATGAACGATCGCATGGTGTGGATCGACTGCGAGATGACCGGCCTCTCGCTGTCCGACGACGCTCTCATCGAGGTGGCCGCCCTCGTCACCGACTCCGAGCTGAACGTACTCGGCGAGGGGGTGGACATCGTCATCCGCCCGCCGGAGCAGGCGCTGGAGACGATGCCGGAGGTGGTGCGTCAGATGCACACCGCGTCCGGGCTGCTCGCCGAACTGGAGAACGGTACGACCCTCCAGGACGCCGAGGAGCAGGTCCTCGCGTATGTGAAGGAGTACGTGAAGGAGCCCGGCAAGGCGCCGCTGTGCGGCAACTCCGTCGGCACGGACCGCGGCTTCCTGCTGCGGGACATGCCGGCCCTGGAGGACTGGCTGCACTACCGGATCGTCGACGTCTCCTCCGTCAAGGAGCTGGCCCGCCGCTGGTACCCGAGGGCGTACTTCAACAGCCCGGAGAAGAACGGCAACCACCGGGCCCTCGCAGACATCCGCGAGTCGATCGCCGAGCTGCGCTACTACCGCGAGGCCATCTTCGTCCCCCAGCCCGGCCCGGACTCCGACACCGCGAAGGCGATCGCCGCCAAGCACGTCCTGCCCGCGCAGTAGCGCCCGGGAAAGGTGCTCGCGAAAACGTGTGCGCGAGCACCCCTTCGGACCCTGTAGACTTCTTCTCGGCCGGTCGGGGAAACGACAAGTTCCACTACCGGTCATGGTGGGTGTAGCTCAGCTGGTAGAGCACCTGGTTGTGGTCCAGGATGCCGCGGGTTCGAGTCCCGTCACTCACCCTCACCGATCAGCCGGTGACTCCGTCGCGAGACGGGTCACCGGCTGATTCTTTTGTGCCGTACCGCCGGGCCCGCCCCGCAGCGGCACCTCCCGCACCAGCAGCGCGAGGACGAACGCCACCGCGCACACCGCGGCGGCGGTCAGAAAGACGTGCCCGGTACCGGCCGCCACCGCGTGCCGGTACGCCTCCCCCCTGGCCGTGGCCGGCACCGCCCGGGTGAACAGCGAGCCGAAGACGGCCACGCCCACCGAGCCGCCGAGGGTGCGGAACAGATTCGTCGCCGCCATGGCCGCCCCCATGTCCCGCAGCTCCACGCTGTTCTGCGCGAGCGTGGTGGCCATCTGCATGGTGAAGCCCAGACCGAGGCCGACGAGGGCCATCCAGCAGCCGGCGGTGAGACGGGAGGTGTCCGTGTCCATCGTGGCGAGCGCCCCGGTGCCGGCCGTCAGCAGCAGGGTGCCGGACACCGGGAACACCTTGTACCGGCCGGTGCGGGACATGACCTTCCCGGCGAGGTGGGAGGCGATCACCACCGGGATCATCATCGGCAGCAGGAGCAGGCCCGAGCTGGTCGCCGTGGCGCCCTGGACGGTCTGCTGGAACAGGGGCAGATAGAGCGCCGAGCCGAACATCACCACCCCGGCCGCCGCCAACAGGCCGATGCCGAGCGGGAAGTTGCGGTGCCCGGTGAACACGCGGGGCGGCAGCAGGGGTTCGGCCACACGCCGCTCCACGGCGGCGAACGCCACCGCGCCGAGGACGACCGTCGCCCCCAGGGCCAGGATCGGCCAGGACGTCCAGGCGTACGTCGTACCGGCCCAGGTCGCCGCGAGGACCGCCGCGCCGATCGTGGCCGCGAGGACGGCGATGCCCGCCCAGTCGACGCGCGGCCGGGCCTGCGGTTCCCGCGCCGGCAGCCGCAGCATCAGCTGGACCCAGACGAGGGCGACGATCCCGAGCGGCAGATTGACGTAGAACGCCCAGCGCCAGCCGAGGTGCCCGGTGACCAGGCCGCCGACCAGCGGTCCGCCGACCACGCCGAGGGCCATCACGGAGGCGGTCATGCCCTGGTAGCGGCCCCGCTCCCGGGGCGGCACGAGGATGCCGATCAGGGCGAACCCGCCGGCGGCCAGCCCGCCCGCGCCGACGCCCTGCAGGGCACGGAACCCGATCAGCTGGGTCATCGAGCGGGCGGCGCCGGCCAGCAGCGAGGCCAGCAGGAAGAGCGCGACCGAGGCGAGGAAGACGCGCTTGCGCCGGTACAGGTCACCGAGCTTGCCCCACACGGGAGTCGAGACGGCGGTGGCGAGGGTGTACGCGGTGACGACCCAGGAGATGTGCTCCAGGCCGCCGAGATCCCGGACGATCGTCGGCGTCGCCGTACCGACGATGTTGTTGTCGAGCATGGCCAGCAGCATGGCGAGCATCACGCCGAGCAGCGTCCAGCGGACGCTCTGGGGAGGTGGTGTGGTCATGCGGCCAGAAAAGCACACCGACTCACTATGTGCAATGAGTCAACTTTTTGCCACCGACAACCGAGCGGGTACGCTACGGACCATGACGGAGACGACGGAGCCGATGGGCCGCCGTGAACGCAAGAAGGCCGCGACGCGCCAGGCGCTGGCGGACGCCGCGCTGAAGCTGTTCCTGGAGCACGGCTTCGACGCGGTGAGCATCAGGGACGTCGCCGAGGCGGCCGACGTCTCCACCACGACCCTGTTCAAGCACTTCCCGAGCAAGGAAGCGCTGCTGTTCGACATGGACGAGGACGTGGAGGAGGCGCTGGTCGCAGCCGTACGCGACCGGGCCCCCGGCACACCGCTGCTGGAGGCGCTGCGCGAGCACATGCTGCGGACGCGGCTGCTCAAGCCCGAGTACGACGAGCAGCTCGCCGCGTTCCAGCGGCTGGTCACCAGCACCCCCGCCCTGGTGGAGTACCACCGGCGCATGTGGATGCGGCACGAACGCGCCCTGGCCGAGGCGGTCGCCGCCGACACCGGCGCCCCCGCCGACGACCCGGCCTGCGCCGCCCTGGCCCATCTGGCTCTGGAGTCCCGGGCGCTCGCCACGGCCGCCTCCGACCGGGTCGCCGCCGTCAACGCCGCCTTCGATCTGCTGGAGCGGGGCTGGGCGGCCGTGTCGGGCGCGCAGGGGCGGGTGGCATGACATCGGACGCGGGGGCCGCGGGCGCGGAGGGCGCCGGGCGGAAACGGCGGATCCCACTGCTCCTGACGCTGGCGGGACTCGCCTACGCGATCGACCTGGGCAGCAAGCTGCTCGTCGTCGCGCGGCTGGAGCACCATGCCCCGGTCGAGGTGATCGGCAGCTGGCTGGAACTGCGGGTCTCCCGGAACGCGGGCGCCGCGTTCAGCATGGGCACGGCGATGACCTTCGTGTTCACGGCCATCGCCGCGGCGGTCGTCGGCGTCGTCGCGCGGCTGGCACGCAAGCTGTACAGCGCCCCGTGGGCCGTGGCCCTCGGACTGCTGCTGGGCGGCGCGCTGGGCAACCTGACGGACCGTCTCTTCCGTGCGCCGGGCGGCCCGCGGGGAGCGGTGGTCGACTTCATCGCCGTCCGCGGCTTCAGCGTGATGAACCTCGCGGACTGGGCGATCGTCTGCGGCGGCGCACTGATCGTGCTCTTCTCGTTCCTGGGCTGGGAACTGAGCGGCACCCCACCCCAGGACGTCCCCACGGATCGCCTCCCCGGCGGACGCCCGGCACCGGACACCGATCCGGGTGCGTGACCGGCTACCGGCCCCCTACGACGACGCCCGCGCCACCAGCTCCGTGGGCAGCACGGCGTGCCGGCGCTCCAGCCCCCGGGACAGCGGCGGGCGGCGGTCGGCGACCTCCGCGAGGAGCAGGTCGATCATCGCGCGGCCCATCTCCTCGATGGGCTGGCGCACGCTGGTGAGCGGCGGGTCCATGTGGCGGGCGATGGCGGAGTCGTCGTAGCCGACCAGCGCCACGTCGTCCGGGATGCGGCGGCCCGCCTCACGCAGCACCTGCCGGGCGCCGGCCGCCATCACGTCCGAGCCGGCGAAGACCGCGTCCAGGTCGGGGCACCGCTCCAGCAGCGCGGTCATCGCCCGGCGACCGCCCTCGTCCGTGAAGTCCCCCGGTGCGACGAGGAGTTCGTCCGCCTCACGGCCCGCGTCGCGCAGGGCGTCGCGGTAGCCGTCGACGCGGCACTGGGCGCCGTAGACGTCGAGGCGGCCGGTGATGTGGGCGATGCGGGTGCGGCCCCGGGACAGCAGGTGCTCCACCGCCGAGCGGGCGCCGCCGTAGTTGTCCGAGTCCACGGAGGTGAGCGTCTCACCGGCCGAGCGGGGGCCGCTGATCACGGCCGGGATCTCCAGCTGGGCCAGCAGGTCGGGCAGGGGGTCGTCGGCGTGCACCGAGACCAGCAGCACGCCGTCCACGCGGTGGGCGGCCAGGTACTGCGCGAGGCGCTGCCGCTCACGGTCACTGCCCGCGAAGATCAGCAGCAACTGCATCTCCGTGCAGGAGAGCTGGGAGCCGACACCGCGCAGCATGTCCGAGAAGTACGGCTCGGCGAAGAACCGGGTCTCCGGCTCGGGGACGACGAGGGCGATGGCGTCGGTCCGGTTGGCCGCGAGGGCACGGGCCGCCGTGTTGGGGACGTAGCCGAGTTCGGCCACGGCCGCCTGCACCGCGGCGCGGGTGGCGTCGCTGACCCGGGGCGAGCCGTTGATCACCCGCGAGACCGTGCCCCGGCCGACCCCGGCACGGGCGGCGACCTCTTCGAGCGTGGGCCGACCCCCACTGCGGCCCCGCGCTCCGTGGCTTGCCATGGGCTCCGCCTTTCTCGACCGACCTTGGTGCTGGCTGGAATGTAACAGCACTGTTCACTGCGGTTGCCGCCCCCGGGGACCGCGCCCCCGGACGCTCCCCCGGGCCTCCTCCTCCATCGCCCGACAGGCTGAATACCGACGGCCGGCGCCCGGGAACCGGGAGGACACTGGTCCACTTAACGGGCCGATAACTGAAGGCGGTTGCCGCCGTCCGCTCCCTTGACACCCCGCCACGAACCGACGACTCTTCAACACATCACAGGTGGGAGCGCTCCCACAGTACCTGACACCTACACAACCCGCACGTTCCCCGCCCGAGCCGCAGCGCGTACGAACGGGCCCGATTCCATGCAGTCGGCCGGGGGGTCGGCACGTCAGGCAACAGGAGGACGCAATGCGCACGAGCATCCGCCGGTCCCAGCGGCTGATGGCCCTCGCGGCCGTGGCCGCGCTGACCACGGGGCTGCTGGCCGGCTGTGCCAAGGACTCGGACGACGGCTCGTCCCATGACTCGGACGGCGGCGGAAACGGCAGTGGCAAGGGCAGGATCACGCTGACCATCGGCACCTTCGGCGTCTTCGGCTACAAGCAGGCCGGCCTCTACGACGAGTACATGAAGCTGCATCCGGACATCAACATCAAGGAGAACGTCACCACCCGTACCGACGTGTACTGGCCGAAGGTGCTCACCCGCCTCCAGGCCGGCTCCGGCACGGACGACATCGAGGCCATCGAGATCGGCAACATCACCGAGGCCGTGCAGACCCAGGCGGACAAGTTCCTCGACCTCGGCAAGGAGGTCGACAAGTCGCAGTGGCTGGACTGGAAGAACGCCCAGGCCACCACCAAGGACGGCAAGCTCATCGGGCTCGGGACCGACACCGGGCCGATGGCCATCTGCTACCGCAAGGACCTGTTCCAGCAGGCCGGGCTGCCGACCGACCGGACCAGGCTCGCCCAGATGTGGAAGGGCGACTGGAGCAAGTACGTCGACGTCGGCAAGCAGTACATGAAGAAGGCGCCCAGGGGCACCAAGTTCGTGGACTCCGCCGCCTCCGTCTACATGGCGGCGGTGGGCGGCGCGAGCGAGCGGTACTACGACAAGGACGGCAACGTCGTCTGGGACAGGTCCGCGGGCGTGAAGAAGGCCTGGGACGCCGCCATGACCGCCGCCACCAGCGACATGTCGGCGAAGCTCAAGCAGTTCGACCCGACCTGGGACCAGGGATTCGCCAACGGCAGCTTCGCCTCCATCGCCTGCCCGGCTTGGATGATCGGCTACATCGAGCAGAAGTCCGGTGACTCCGGCAAGGGCAAGTGGGACGTGGCGGCGGCGCCGGCGGCGTCCAACTGGGGCGGCTCCTTCCTCGGCGTGCCGACCGCGACCAAGCACCAGAAGGAGGCCGTCGCGCTGGCGAAGTGGCTGACCGCGCCCGAGCAGCAGGCGAAGGTCTTCGCCAAGCAGGCCAGCTTCCCGTCGACCCCGTCGGTGTACCCGAGCCTGAAGCCGCAGCCCGACACCACGGCGTACTTCTCGGGCGCCCCGATCACCCAGATCTTCTCCGACTCGGCGAAGACCATCCCGGCCCAGCCCCTCGGGCCCAAGGACAAGCCGATCGACACCGCGATCAGCGACATCGGCATCCTCCAGGTCGAGCAGAAGGGCAAGTCGCCCGCGCAGGGCTGGGACGCCGCGGCCAAGGAGATCAAGGACGTGCTCGGCCAGTGACCGGTCCCGAGCAGGCTCTCGCGCACTCCGCGTCGAGCGCCGACGCCGCGCCCGGCATCCCGCCGGGCGCGGCCCGGGGCGCTCACGGTCGCGGTACGCCGGCGGGCGCCCCCTCCTGGCGCAGCCGGCTGTACCGCTGGGACATGAAGGCGTCGCCGTACGCGTTCGTGTCCCCGTTCTTCGTCCTGTTCGCGGCGTTCACGCTGGTCCCGCTGCTCTACACGGCCTGGTACTCGCTGCACCATGTGCAGCTGTCCGCGCTGGACCACCAGACGTGGGCGGGCCTGGACAACTACCAGAACCTGTGGTCCTCGGACTTCTTCTGGAACGCCCTGAAGAACACCCTGACCATCGGTGTCATCTCGACCGTGCCGCAGCTGCTGGCCGCGATCGGGCTGGCCCACCTGCTGAACTACAGGCTGCGCGGCTCGACCGTCTGGCGTGTGGTGATGCTGACCCCGTACGCCACCTCGGTGGCCGCGGCGACCCTGGTGTTCACGCTGCTGTACTCGTGGGACGGCGGCATGGTCAACTGGATCCTGCACTTCTTCGGGGTCGGCCCGGTCAACTGGCGTGAGTCGGACTGGGGTTCGCAGTTCGCGGTGTCGTCGATCGTGATCTGGCGGTGGACGGGCTACAACGCGCTGATCTATCTGGCGGCCATGCAGGCGATCCCGACGGACCTGTACGAGTCGGCGGCGATCGACGGCGCGAACCGCTGGCAGCAGTTCCGGCACGTGACGATCCCGCAGCTCAGGCCCACGATCCTGTTCACGGTCGTGGTCTCGACCATCGGCGCGACACAGCTCTTCGGTGAGCCGCTGCTGTTCGGCGGGGTCAGCGGGTCCAAGGGCGGCTCCGAGCACCAGTACCAGACGCTCGGCCTGTACATGTACGACCAGGGCTGGATCATCGGCAACCTCGGCAAGGCGTCCGCGATCGCCTGGTCGATGTTCCTGGTCCTGCTGGTCGTCGCCGCGGTCAACCTGCTGCTCACCCGACGGCTGAGGAAGTCCCAATGACGACGAGTGAACTGGCACCTCCCCGGAAGGCGGTCCGGCGCCGGGGCCGGACGGGCGCGGGCAAGCAACTGCACGCGGGTCCGGTGACCTACGTCGTGCTCACCGTCTTCGCGCTGGTCTCCCTCGCCCCGCTGGTGTGGACGGCGATCGCCGCCTCCCGCACCGCGCACCGGCTGGACGAGACCCCGCCGCCGCTGTGGTTCGGCGCCAACCTGTTCAAGAACCTGCGGACGGCCTGGGACCAGGCGGGGCTCGGCACCGCGATGTTCAACTCGGTGATCGTGGCGGGCACGATCACGGTGAGCACGGTGCTGTTCTCGACCCTGGCCGGTTTCGCCTTCGCCAAACTGCGGTTCCGCTTCTCCGGTCTGCTGCTCCTGCTGACCGTCGGCACGATGATGATCCCGCCGCAGCTGGCCGTCGTACCGCTGTACCTGTGGATGTCGGACCTCGGCTGGTCGAACCAGCTGCAGACGGTGGTCCTGCCGAGTCTCGTCACCGCCTTCGGTACGTTCTTCATGCGCCAGTACCTGGTGCAGGCGCTGCCGACGGAGCTGGTCGAGGCGGCCCGGGTGGACGGCGCGAGCAGCCTGCGGATCGTCTGGCACGTGGTCTTCCCGGCGGCGCGTCCGGCCATGGCCGTACTCGGGCTGCTGACCTTCGTGTTCGCCTGGAACGACTTCCTGTGGCCGATCATCGCCCTGAACCAGCAGAACCCGACCGTGCAGGTGGCCCTGAACTCGCTCGGCACCGGCTATGTCCCGGACCAGGCGGTGATCATGGCGGGCGCGCTGCTGGGCACCCTGCCGCTGCTGATCGCGTTCGTCCTGTTCGGCAAGCAGATCGTGGGCGGGATCATGCAGGGCGCGATCAAGGGCTGACGGCCACCTCCCGAGGGGCCGGGCCACCACCGCCCGGCTCCTCTCCCCCGTCCCCTCCCCGACCCGGTTCGTCCGGTCTCCTACGACCTCACATGGGAGCGCTTCCATGCTTGAACCCGATACCGCCGTGACCTTTCCTTCCGCCTTCCTCTGGGGTGCCGCGACCTCGGCGTACCAGATCGAGGGGGCGGTACGGGAGGACGGCCGCACCCCCTCGATCTGGGACACCTTCAGCCACACACCGGGCAGGACGGCCGGCGGTGACACCGGTGACACCGCTGTCGACCACTACCACCGCTACCGCGAGGACGTGGCGCTGATGGCGGAGCTGGGCCTGAACGCCTATCGCTTCTCGGTGTCCTGGCCCCGGGTGCAGCCGACGGGCCGGGGCCCCTTGGTCCAGCGCGGTCTGGACTTCTACCGCCGCCTGGTGGACGAACTCCTCGCCCATGGCATCAAGCCGGCGCTCACCCTCTACCACTGGGACCTGCCGCAGGAGCTGGAGGACGCGGGCGGCTGGCCGCAGCGGGACACCGCGTTCCGGTTCGCCGAGTACGCGCGGCTGGTCGGCGAGGCGCTGGGGGACCGGGTGGAGCGGTGGATCACCCTCAACGAGCCCTGGTGCAGCGCCTTCCTGGGCTACGGCTCGGGCGTCCACGCCCCCGGCCGCACCGACCCGGAAGCCTCGCTGCGCGCCGCCCACCACCTGAACCTCGGACACGGCCTGGCGGCTTCGGCCCTGCGCTCGGTGATGCCGGCCCGGAACGAGATCGCGATCAGCCTCAACTCGTCCGTGGTACGGCCGCTTTCCCAGGACCCGGCCGACATCGCGGCGGCCCGCAGGATCGACGACCTGGCCAACGGCATCTTCCACGGCCCGATGCTGCACGGCGCGTACCCCGCGTCGCTGCTGGAGGCCACGGCCTCGGTCACCGACTGGTCGTACGTCCTCGACGGCGACACCCGCACGATCAACGTCCCGCTGGACGCGCTGGGCCTGAACTACTACACCCCGGCCCTGGTCTCGGCCGCGCCCGGCGGAGTCAAGGGCCCCCGGGCCGACGGCCACGGCGCCAGCGAGCACTCCCCCTGGCCGGGCGCCGATGACGTGCGGTTCCACCAGACGCCGGGCGAGCGCACCGAGATGGGCTGGACGATCGACCCGACGGGCCTGTACGACCTGCTCCTGCGCTACACCCGCGAGGCGCCGGGCCTGCCCCTGTACGTGACGGAGAACGGCGCCGCCTACGACGACAAACCCGACCCCGACGGCCGCGTGCACGACCCCGAGCGCATCGCGTACCTGCACGGCCATCTGTCGGAGGTCCACCGGGCCATCACGGACGGCGCCGACGTCCGCGGCTACTACCTGTGGTCCCTGCTGGACAACTTCGAGTGGGGACACGGCTACGGGAAGCGGTTCGGGGCGGTGTACGTGGACTACGGGACGCTGAAGCGGACCCCGAAGTCGAGCGCGCGGTGGTACGGGGAGGTGGCGCGGACGGGGGTGTTGCCGGGAGTGGAGCCGGTGGCCTGAGAGGCGGGGGGCGCGGCACCCCTCCGTCGTGCCGCGCCCCGCGCGGGGGATGGGTCAGCCGAAGGTCCCGAACGTCTTCGAGAAGGCGTTCTTGTCCTGGGCGATCGAGCTGCAGGTGGCGTCGGCGGTGGGCTTGGGGCCGCCGGCGCACTGCTGGTCGCGGGTGGCGGACCACATCGACAGGCCGCCGAGGCCCTTGGAGCGGGCGAAGTCCACCAGCCGGGTGGCGTCGTCCACCTTGAAGACCTCGGAGGAGACGTCGTTGACGCCGATCATCGGAGTGACCGCGACCGTCTTCCAGGCGGCGGCGTCGGAGAGGCCCAGCACGCTCTTGACCTGCGCCTGGGTGGCCGTGGCGGCCTGCTCGGCGTAGCTGCCCATGTCGCCGCTGTACGAGGGGCCGTAGTCCATCGCCATGATGTTGACCGTGCCGGTCTTCACGCCGTTGGACTTGGCGTCGGACAGGAGGTTCACGCCGTCCTGGGTGAGGCCCTCGGGCATCACCGGGAGGGTGAAGGAGACGTCCAGGCCCGGGTGCTGCGCCTGGAGCTTCGCTATCGCCTTCGCCCGCAGGGTGTTCGCCGCCGTGTTCGCCAGCGCGCCGCCCTCGACGTCGAAGTCGACCTTGGTGAGTTTGAACGCGTCGACCGCCTTGCCGTACGCCGCCGCCAGCGCGTCCACGGAGGAGCAGGTGGTGGCCAGTTCGGAGCCGGAGGCGCCGCCGAAGGAGACCCGGACGTCACCGCCCCTGGCTCGCAGGGAGCCGATCTGCGCGGCCACGCCGTCGCTGGTCAGGTCGGTCACCCCGCCCCACTTGGGGGTGCAGCCGCCGCCGTCGGTGAGGAAGGCGAGGTTGTAGTTCTTCACGCCGGTCGCGTCGGCCGCGCCGACCAGGTCGAACGCCGGGTAGAGGGAGGTGTCGACGTACGGGGCGAAGCCGGCGGAGGCGGTGGTGCCGCTGCCGGTCGTGCGGGGGGCGGTCGGCGTGGGAGTGGCCGTCCTGGTCGGGGCGGGGGTGGCGCTCTTGCTCGGTGTGGCGGTCGGGGCCGGCGGCTGGGTCCGGGTGGGGCGGCCGCTCGGCTCGGGGGTGGGGCCCGCGTCCGCGGAGCACGGGGCGCCGTCGATACGACAGCCCGTCGGGGCGCCGCTGCCGTCGACCACGAAGCCGACGGTCACCGACCTGCCGGGGGCCAGGCCCCCGGTGTCCCACTTCGCCGGCTTCACGGTGACGTGCGCACCGCTGACGCGGGACTCGCCGTTCCACAGGGAGCTGAGCCTGGCGCCCGCCGGGAGGTCGAACTCCAGCGTCCAGGCCTTCTCCGGCTGTCCGCTGTTGTTGGTGACGACGTACTGGGCGGTGTAGCCGGTCGACCAGTCGCTGGTCCTGGTGTACGCGGCGTTCACGCCGGCCGCGTGGGCGGTGCCGGTGAGCAGGACCGCGCCGCCCCCGACGGCTGCCGCGGCCACGAGACCGCCTATCGCCTTGTTCCTGCCACTGGTCCTGCGCCGGTGCGTGCTCATGCGCGTGCCTGCCTTCGCTGTTCACGGGGGTGAGGTGCGGCAGCACGCTAGCGATCCGGAATCGGACAAACGGCTTGATCGGGGCGGCCGTTGCCGACCTTAGGGTTCGCTTAAGGAAGGGATCGGGGACGATTAATGGTCGAGACCAGTCGGGACCGGTTTGCCCGACCGGCGTCTTCGCGTACGGCCCCGCGCCACCGGCCCCCGCCCGTCCCGCTGGAACCAGATCCGCACCTCGGTGCCGCCCAGCACCGAGGAGCCGATCCGGACGTCCCCGCCGGTGGCCTCGGCGAGCCTGCGCACGATGTCGAGGCCGAGACCGGTCGAGCCGGTGTTCCCGGAGCCGCGGCCCCGGGCCATCGCGGCGTCCGGGTCGGCTATGCCGGGGCCCGCGTCGGAGACCAGCACGATCACCGCGTCCTCGGCGTTGTGCACGTCGACCGCGAAGGCGGTGCCCTCGGCGGTGTGCCGGAAGACATTGCCGAGCAGGGCGTCGAGGGCCGCGGCCAGGTCGGCGCGGGCCACGGGTACGCGCACCGGCCCGTCGACGCCGGCCACCCGCCACTTGCGGCCCTCGTCCTCGGCGAGCGCGGACCAGAACCCCATGCGCTCGCGCACCACTTCCGCCGCGTCGCATCCGGCGCCGGGTCCGGCCGCGGCCGTCTGCGGCTTGGCCTCCCGGGCCGTGCGGATGATGGTGTCGACCTCGCGCTCCAGTTGGGCGACGGCGGCCCGGGTCTGCTCGGCGGCCGGTCCCGCGCCCAGGGAGGCCGTGTTGAGCCGCAGCACGGTGAGCGGGGTGCGCAGGCGGTGGGAGAGGTCCGCCGCCAGCTCCCGTTCGTTCGCGAGGAGTTGGACGACCTGGTCGGCCATGGAGTTGAACGCCACGGCGGCCAGTCTGAGTTCGGCCGGGCCGTCCTCCGGCACCCGGGCGCCCAGCCGGCCCTCGCCCAGTTCGTGCGCGCCCTCGGCCAGCCGCTGGGCGGGCCGCACCATGCGCACCCCGAGCCGGTCGGCGACCGCGACCGAGCCGACGATCAGCGCGAGGCCGACGGCCGCGAGCACCGCCCAGGCCGTGCCCACGCCGTTGGTCACCTCGGACTCGGGGACGTAGACCTCGACGACCGCTATGGCGCCGGAGCCGAGCGCGACCGGCTGGAGCAGTGTGGAGCCGCCGGGGACGGAGGTCGTGGAGGCCCGGCCCAGTTTCCGCACCGCCTCGATGTCGCGGTCGGCGGCGCGCCGCCTGCCGAGGTCGAGTGCGGACCGGCCGTCGACCGCGGGCAGGTGCACGGCCATGCCGGAGTCGGCACCGGCGGAGGCGACGACGCGCTCCAGTTCGTCCCGGTCGGTGGTGATGGACAGCGCGGGCGCCACCGCGGCGGCCTCCCGTTCGGCGTTGGAGAAGGCCCGGTCGCGGGCCATCTCCTTGACGACCAGCCCGAGCGGGACCGCGAAGGCGACCACGACCATCGTGGTGACCGCCAGGCACACCTTGACCAGGGCCCACCTCATCCCACCGGCTCCCCGTCCGCGGACGGCTCCACGGGGGGTTCGAGCTTCACGCCGACACCCCGGAGCGTGTGCAGATAGCGGGGCCGGGCGGCCGTCTCCCCCAGTTTCCGGCGCAGCCAGGACAGATGGACGTCGATGGTCTGGTCGTCGCCGTAGGACTGCTGCCAGACCTCGGCGAGGAGTTCCCTGCGCGGGACGACGACCCCGGGCCGCCCGGCGAGGAAGGCCAGCAGGTCGAACTCGCGGCGGGTGAGGTCGAGGCGGACCCCGTCCAGTTCGGCCTGGCGGCGCAGCGGGTCGACGGTCAGGCCGCCGACGCGGAGCACGGGCGAGGGCGGGGCCTCCGCGCCGCCGGAGCGGGCCCGGCGCAGTACCGCCGCCATCCGGGCGGACAGGTGCTCGACGGAGAACGGCTTGGTCAGGTAGTCGTCCGCACCGGCGTTGAGCAGCCGGACGATCTCCGTCTCGTCGTCGCGTGCGGTGGCGATGATGACGGGCACGTCGGTGATGCCGCGGAGCATCTTCAGCGCCTCGGAGCCGTCCAGGTCCGGCAGTCCGAGGTCGAGGATGACCACGTCGAAGCGGAAGTGGGCGACCTCGCGCAGCGCCTCCAGTGCCGTACCGACGCTGCGCACGGTGTGTGCGGCGTCGGTCAGGTGCCGGATGAGCGCCGAGCGTACGAACTGGTCGTCCTCGACCACGAGCACACTTGCCATGCGCCGCACCGTACGCCATGCGGCCCACACCGGGCCGGGGCCTGTGGACAACTCGGAGCATGTGCGTACCGCGGTCCCCCTGAGGCAGTATGGCCGGCGATGCGCAGAGGACTCGTACACGTACTGGCGTGGCTGCTCGCGACGGGAGCGGCGGTCACGCTGTCGTGGTGGGGCGTGCACACGGTGATGGCCGGGACGGCGTACGACCCGCCGCGCGCCCTGCCGATCACGGCCGCCGGCGCCACCGCGCAGGGCACCAAGGCGCCGCCCCCGCCGGCGCACCGGCCGTCCCCGTCGAAGCGACCGCCGGCTCCCACGCCCTCCCGGACGCCCACCCGCGCTCCCTCCGCCCCCGCCCCGTCCGGCCGGGTCAGGTCCTACGACACCGACGGCGGCCGGGCGGTGTTCGAGCTGGGCGCGTCCAGCGCCACCCTCGTCTCGGCGACGCCGGGGACCGGCTGGTCGATGCAGGTGTGGAAGACCGAGACGTGGATCCGCGTGGAGTTCAGCCGGGGCACGGACCGGGTGTCGGTGTTCTGCACCTGGCACGACGGGCCGCCGCATGTGGAGATCGGGACCTACTGAACGCTCAGCGGAACACCGAGGGCGGTGGCGCCGGTGAGGCCGCCGCCGTGTCGTCCGTCACCGGGAGCGCGCCGCCGGCGAAGTCCCGCAGCGGCTTGCCGTGTTCGACCCGGGCCGGGTGCGGGTCGGAGGCGGCGCGGCGGGTGAGGTCGGCGAGCGGGAGCGGGGCGTCGGAGGCGACCAGGACGGCGTTGCCGAAGCGCTTGCCGCGCAGGACGGCCGGGTCGGCGATCAGCGCCAGTTCGGCGAACCGGGCGGCCGTGGTGGCGATCTGGCCGCGCAGATGGGCGAGCGGTGGACCGTCGGCCAGGTTGGCGGCGTAGACCCCGGACGGCTTCAGGGCCCGGCGGACCTCGTCCAGGAACTCGGTGGAGGTGAGGTGGGCGGGTGTTCGGGCGCCGCTGAAGACGTCCGCGACGACCAGGTCCGCCCACCCGTCCGGGACCTTCGCCAGCCCCGCGCGGGCGTCCGCCGAGCGCACCCGGATCCGTGCGTTCGAGTCCAACGGCAGCTCCCGGCGCACCAGTTGGACCAGGGCCGCGTCGCGTTCGACGACCTGCTGGGTGGACCGGGGGCGGGTCGCCGCGGTGTACCGGGCGAGGGTGAACGCGCCGCCACCGAGGTGGACGGCGTGCACCGGCCTGCCGGGCGGGGCGAGGAGGTCGATGACATGACCGAGCCGGCGCTGGTACTCGAAGGAGAGATACGCGGGGTCGTCCAGGTCGACGTGCGACTGGGGTGCGCCGTCGATCAGCAGGGTCCAGGCCCGGCCGCGGTCGGGGTCGGGCACGAGCTGGGCGAGCCCGCCGTCGACCGCCTCCGCGACGGCTTCGACGGCGGCAGCCCCGCGCCGCGTGTCCCGTTTCTGCCGTGTGCTCCTGGACCTGCCCATCGGACCATTTTCGCAGCCGGTCCGAGCGGGTGCCTCACCGGCAGCTGTCGGCCGCCTCGATCAGCCGGGCCGCCTCTCCGAGGGCCCGGCGCAGCACCGCCGGGTCGGTGGCGAGGTCGGCCTCGCCGGGCGGCAGCAGCCAGTCGGAGCCCGCCACCGGCGGCTCGGGAGCGAGTCTGAGTCCACGCCCGTCCGTCTCCGTGCAGGTGCTCCCCGGCACGTCCCAGCAGGCCGCCGTGCCGGCCGGCACCAGGAAGCCGAGGGTGGCGCAGCCGCCGTCGTGCAGCACGGGCCCCATCGCGTCACCGGCGCCGCGCCGCAGGATGTCGACCGCCTCAAGGCCCTGCCGGGCCGGTACCGTCACGAGGTCGCAGGCCGCCGCGGCCGCCGCGGTCCGAACGGCCGACGACAGCGGGATACAAGGTTCGTTGCTCTGGCTGGTCTCCATG
This sequence comes from Streptomyces sp. NPDC001851, assembly GCF_040297165.1. Lineage (NCBI taxonomy): Bacteria > Bacillati > Actinomycetota > Actinomycetes > Kitasatosporales > Streptomycetaceae > Streptomyces > Streptomyces sp. NPDC001851. The sequence continues at coordinate 34,820 of NZ_JBEOYR010000025.1, forward strand.
CCGGCCTCCACCACACAGCCCTGTTGCGGTCCACGGGATCCAACGCGTGAACGCGTCAACGGCTACGGCACAAGTGCGCCGCAAAGAATGGCACTTCATGGCAGATCGTGCATGAGATATCCGGTTTGTAGCCAAACACAGCGTGGCGGGTCCTTCACAGCAGGTACGTTCATGCCCGCCGGAACCAGAGCGTCACTCGGACAACTCGTCCCGATCCGCCCGGGATCCGGCATGGTTCGACGGTTCGCACGAGAGGACCCGGCCATGGCGTCGTCAACCGAGACCGCGTCACAGCCCGAACGGCCACCCCGGCCGAACCTCGCCTTCCGGCATCTGCGCGGCAGTCGTTCACCCGCCGAGTTCGCGGCACTGGTACGCCGTGCCGCGCGCGAGATCGGTGAGCGGGTGAGCTGTGACGCGCGGTACGTCGGCAGGGTCGAGGCGGGCGAGATCCGCTGCCCGAACTACGCGTACGAACGGGTGTTCCTGCACATGTTCCCCGGCCGCACGCTCACCGACCTCGGCTTCGCGCCCCGCTCGTCCGTCCGCGGGCGCGCGGCGCGGACGGCGGCGGCCACGCCCGAGGCGCTCATCACCGGCGAGGGCCAGGGGGCCGGTGAGACGCCGGCGGCGTTCGAACCGTATGACCCGCAGGACCCGTACGACCCGCACGAGCCGTACGCGAAAGACCATCCGAACCACGAGGAGAGCGACGTGCTGCGTCGCGCATTCATGACCGGCGGAGGCGCCACGATGGCCGCCGCCACGCTGGGCCCGCTGGGGCTCACCACGGACGCCGCGGCGGCGGTCCGGCCCGCTCGCCGGCCCGGAACCTCCGAGGCGGCCGCCCTGGAGGAGGCGGTCCGCCGGATCCGGCTGCTCGACGACCGGCACGGCGCGGACGGCCTCTACCGGCGCGCGGCGGCTCCGTTGCGCGCGGCCTACGCGCTGCTGGACGCCGGCGCGACCCGGCAGACCACCGCCGACCGGCTGCACTCGGGCGCCGGTGAACTCGCCATCTCGGTGGGCTGGCTGGCGCACGACTCCGGCCGCTTCGACGACGCCCGCTCGCACTACGCGGAGGCGCTGGCCACGGCCCGGATGACCGGGGACCCGGCGCTGGAGGCGCACGCCTTCTGCAACACCGCGTTCCTGGCGCGGGACGCCGGCCGCCCGCGCGAGGCGGTCCGTGCCGCGCAGGCCGCCCAGCGCGCGGCCGCTCCGCTGGGTTCGGCGCGTCTGATGTCCCTGCTCGCGCTGCGCGAGGCCGGCGGCTGGGCGGGGCTCGCCGACCGCACGGGCTGTCAACAGGCACTCGTCCGGGCCCAGGCGCTGTTCGCGCGGGGCCGCTCGGACGCCGACCCGGAATGGATGAGCTTCTACGGCGAGGCCGAGCTGGAGGGGCTGGAGGCGCAGTGCTGGTCCATGCTGGGTGACTGGCGGCGCGCGTCCCGGCACGCGCGCCGGGCGGCGCGTCTGCAGGATCCGCACTTCACCCGGAACATCGCCCTGTACACGGCCGAGCTGGCGGACGACCTGGCCCGCGAGGGCCGTCCCGACGAGGCGGCCGCGGCCGGGCTGCGGGTGCTGGCGCTGCTCGACCAGGTCCAGTCCTCCCGCATCCAGGGGATGCTGGCGGGGACGGCTCGGGTGCTGCTGCCCCACCGGCGGGCTTCGGGGGTGTCGGAGTTCCTGGACCGGCACGCGTCGATGCCGAGAACGGGGAGGGCCTGAGGGCCGCCGGCGGTCTGCGGGCACGTCGTGGCTGATCGCGCGGTTCCTCGCGCCCGTAGGGAGCCGCGATGCCGTCAGCCCAGGTGCCCCAGGTCGTTCCAGCTCTCGATCGCCGGCTCCCCGTAGGCCCAGCCGAGGACGGACAGCGAGGTCGGGTTCAGGCGTATCCGGGCGGCGAAGTCCAGCGGGAGGCCGAGCCACCGGGCGCCTATGGAGCGGAGGATGTGCCCGTGGGCGAAGACCAGGACGTCGCGGTCGGAGGAGCGGGCCCAGGAGACCACCTCGTCCGCGCGCGCGGTCACCTCGGCGAGGCTCTCGCCCCCCGGCACCCCGTCCCGCCAGATCAGCCATCCCGGCCGCACTGCCTGGATCTCGGCCGGCGTCATCCCCTCGTAGGCGCCGTAGTCCCACTCCATGAGCGTGTCCCACGCGGTGGCCCGGTCCCCGAAGCCGGCCAGTTCGCACGTCTCACGCGCGCGTGCCAGCGGACTGGTGCGCACCTCCGCCCCCGGCAGCCCGTCCAGCGGAGCGCGGTGCAGTCGCTCGCCGAGCAGCTTGGCTCCCCGCCGGCCCTCCTCCAGCAGCGGCACGTCGGTCCTGCCGGTGTGCTTGCCGGACAGCGACCATTCCGTCTGTCCGTGCCGGGCCAGCAGGATGCGCGGTGCCATGGGGAGACCTTTCCGGGAACGGGACGCCACACAGACGCCACACAGACGCCGCGGGGACGCCACGAGAGGGACGAGAGAGGACTTCTCCATCATCGCTCACGCCCGTCCGGGGCAACCCGGCGGGCGATCTCAGCGTCTTTGGGGGCCGGAGCGCCCGCATGGGCGGGAGTACGGACACCGTAAAGTGGCACGGTCGCCCTTCGCCGGGGCGCGCCGCACCGCAGAAGGGGGAGGGCGATCGGATGCCGCAGACCGAGACACCGGGCACCGAGGTGACCCCGCGACCCCGGCTGCGCTGGTGGACCGAGCTGCCACTGATCCTCCTGGTCTACGGCTGCTACACGGCCGGCCGCCTCCTCGCCCGCGGTGACGTGCCCTCCGCCGTCGGCCACGGCCTGGCGATCCTGCGCTTCGAGAAGGCCCTGCACCTCGACGCGGAGCACCCGCTCAACCGGCTGTTCACGCGCGAGCCCTGGCTCGGTGTGCCGGCCGACTTCTGGTACGCCTCGCTGCACTACCTGGTCACGCCGGCCCTCCTGATCTGGCTGTTCCGGGCCCACGCCGAGCACTACCGGCGGGCCCGCACCTGGCTGATGACGTCCACGCTCATCGGCCTGATCGGCTTCACGCTGCTGCCCACGTGCCCGCCCCGGCTGCTCTCCGCCGGTCACGGCTTCGTGGACACCATGGCGCACTACAGCTCGTACGGCTGGTGGGGCAGCGAGGCGAGCGCGCCGCGCGGCATGGGCGGGATGACCAACCAGTACGCGGCGATGCCCAGCCTGCACGTCGGCTGGGCGCTGTGGTGCGGGGTGATGCTGTGGCGCCACGGCCGCAGCCCTCTCGCGAAGGCCGTCGCCGTCGGCTATCCGCTGGGGACCGCGCTGGTGGTCATGGGCACCGCCAACCACTACCTGCTCGACGCGGTCGCGGGTGTCGCCGTGATGGGCGTCGGCTACCTGCTGGCCACGCCCGTGACACGGACCGTGGAGCGGCTCCGGGCCCGGCTGTTCCCGCGCCGCACACCGGTCACGGACGGCACGGGTTCCCCGATTGTCAGTGCCGGATGCCAGACTTCCGCGGGTGAGCGAATTCCACGGCAGCGCCAGTCGCCGCTCGACGCCGGGGCCGAGCCGGACACCTCCCCCAGCGCCGCGGGAGAAGGGGCTGCGACACCGGCTGGCTGAGCTGCGCGGTCCCGACGTACCGGCCAAGGCCCTGGACGCGCGCGCCCTCGCGGCGCTCGCCGCGAACCCCGGGTGCGCCAGGCGGGCGCTCCTGGACGGCGCCGGGGTGGACAAGGCGCGGCTGGCGAGCGCGCTGGGCGCGCCCTCCGGGTTCGGGCAGTCGCAGTTCGCGCTGACCCGCGGGAACGCGTTCGAGGCGAAGGTCAAGGCCGACGGCGGCGCCGAGTTGCTGCGACTGGCACACGCCCGGCTCGACCCGGGCGCCGCGGCGCCGGAAGGGGCCGCCGTACCCGACCTGACCGCGCACGGCCCCGAGGGGCGTACGGCGCGTACGGCGCTGGCGTTGCGCGAGGCCACGCGCGCGGGCGGCTGGACGCTGCTGGACCATCCGATGCTGGCACTGGACGTGGCCGGTTCGCTCGCCTTCCTGGAGCCGGACGCGGTGGTGGTGCACCCGGACGGCAGCTGGTCCGTGGTGGAGATCAAGTCGTTCCCGATGCTGGACGGCTCGGCGGACCCGGCGAAGGTCGGCGCGGCGGCCCGGCAGGCGGCGGTGTACGTGCTGGCGCTGGAGGCGGTCGCCGCGCGGCTCGGCGCGGAGCCGGAGGGGCACGCCGGTGTGGGGGTGCCCCGGATGCGGAGCGCCCAGGAGCACGCCCCCGTCCCGGCCGTACGGCACCGGATCCTGCTCGTGTGCCCGAAGGACTTCTCGAACCTGCCCGCCGGCGCCGCCGTCGACGTCCGCAAGCAGCGCGGGGTCACCGCCCGCCAGCTGGCCCGGCTCACCCGGCTGGAGGAGATCGCCGAAGCCCTGCCCGAGGGCCTGTGCTTCGCGCCCGACCGGGACGCCGAGGAGCTGACGGCGGCCGTGGAGGCGGTCCCGGCGACGTACGCGCCCGAGTGCCTGTCCGCGTGCGAACTGGCCTTCCACTGCCGGGAACGCTGCCGCGCGGAGGGTTCCGTCACCCGTCTCGGCCGTCCCCTGCGCGCCGAACTGGGCGGTCTGACCACGGTCGAGGACGTCCTCGCGGCGGCCCGCGGCGAGACCGGCGACCCGGACGACCCCGCGGTCGCGGCGCTGCGCCGGGCGGCGGCCCTGCGCGCGGAGGCGCTGGCGGACGCGGCCCACCGGGAGGCGGCCCCGTGTCCCTGATCACCACCCTCGCCCGGTTCGAGGCCGTGGCCACCGGCCGGGCCCAGCCCGCCGCGACCGTCCGGCACCGGCATCTGTCCCCGCGCCCCCTGGTGTTCGTGCCGCTCACCACCGCCGGTGAGGCCGGCGCCCCGCTCGGCGCGCTCGTCGGCACCGACCGGGACGCGCCGCGCCTGCTGGTCGTGCCGCAGCCCCGCGACCGCGACCTGCGCTTCACGTTCCTCGCCGACCTGGCCGATGTCGTGCTGCCGTACCTCGACTCCTGCGCCGAGTCCGTGGAGGCGGCCGAGCGCACCGAGACCGATCCCGAGACCGGCAAGCGGGTCAAGGTCGAGGTGGAGCTGTGCACGGACGCGCCCCAGCTGATCGTGCCCAGCCGCACGGGCCTGGACTTCGTACGGCTGCTGGGCCGCTCGATGCGCTTCCGCCGCACGGCCGAGCAGGACCCGGAGGCGCCCTACCCGGCGCCGCCCCGGGTGCCGCTGCTCGGCCGCTGGCTGACCCACTACGGCGAGCGGTCCCGGGTCCCCGGCTCCTCGCTCCTGCTGGCCCTGACCGATCTGCTGTCCCGGCACTGGGCGACCGGCCAGTCCGGTCTGGAGGACCAGCACCTGGGGGCGCTGCTCGCCTGGATCGACCCTCCTGAGGGCGCCTCGGGTGCCGAGGCCGCGCGCCGGGCCGAGCTCGCCCGGGACGCGGCCGGCCAGCTGCTGTGCCCGCCGGCCGGCCCGGCCACCGACCCGGCGTTCGACAACAGGCTGCTGGCCCCGGCGATCGAGCGCTACGACCGCGCGCGCAGGGCACTCGCCGCCGCCGAGGACGCCCTGGCCGCCGACGACCGGCTGGCCGCGCTCACCACGGCCGAGCGGGAGATCCGCGACCTGGTGGAGAGCCGCACCCGGCCCACCTGGGACGCGGTGTGGCGGGGCCTGGACCTGCTGCGGGCACTGCCGGAGGGCGCGCACGTGGCGGAGCGCTGGACCCGCGACCGCTGGTCGTTCACCGGCCACCGCGACCGGGTGCTGGCGGGCGAGCCCCCGCAGCCGCGCCGGGACGACGCGGTGACGGCGGCGAACAAGCTGGCGACCCGCGAGCGCGAGCAGGCCCGCCTGGAGGCGCAGGAGGCGCTGGACGATCCGCTGGTGATGGCGGGGCGGCGGCTGGCCGGGGAGGCGTTCGCGGGCGAGGTGACCGATGTGGTCATGGCGTACGGCGAGGGCAAGCGGCCCAGCCCGCGCCCGCTGGTGACGGTCCGCACGGACGACCGGCCGCATCTGGCGGAGCGCGCGAAGGTGTACCGCTCGCTGGGCGGGAAGCCGCAGTCGGCGGAGTTCGTCGGGTACGACTCGGAGGACGGTCTGGTGCTGCGGATCCTGGACAAGATGGGCCGCGGCAAGGAGCCGGAGCCCGGTTCGGTGCCGGAGAAGGGCGACCGGGTGTGCTTCACCCTCTTCGAGCACGAGCAGCGCGGCGGGGCGAAGCTGCCCGACCCGGAGGAGACCCCGTGGACGCACGGCGGCCCGCCCGGGGAGGCCGTACCGGAGGCCCCCGACACGGTGACCGAGGAGGATGTGCTGTGACGACGGTCGACGCCGACCCCGGGGCCGCCGCCGCCCGCGCCACCGAGGCGATCCTCCGCGACACCCTGCACGGCGCCGAGCGCGGTGTCGTGGTGGACTCCCCGCCCGGCGCGGGCAAGTCGACGCTGGTGGTCCGCGCCGCGCTGGAACTGGCCGGCGCGGGCCGCCCGTTGATGGTGGTGGCACAGACGAACGCGCAGGTGGACGATCTCGTCCTCCGGCTCGCCGAGAAGAACCCGGACCTGCCGGTCGGCCGGCTGCACAGCAGTGACACCGACGCCTACGACAAGGCGCTGGACGAGCTGCCGCAGGTGCGCACCTCCGCGAAGGCGGCCGACCTGAACGGCCTGCCGGTCGTGCTGTCCACGGCCGCGAAGTGGGCGCATGTGAAGGTCGACGAGCCATGGCGGCACGCGATCGTGGACGAGGCGTACCAGATGCGTTCCGACTCCCTGCTGGCCGTGGCGGGCCTGTTCGAGCGGGCGCTGTTCGTGGGCGATCCCGGCCAGCTGGACCCGTTCGCGATCGTCGGCAGCGAGCAGTGGGCGGGCCTGTCGTACGACCCCTCGGCCTCCGCCGTGACCACCCTCCTCGCCCACAACCCGGGCCTGCCCCAGCACCGCCTGCCGGTCTCCTGGCGCCTGCCGGCCTCCGCGGCCCCCCTGGTCTCGGACGCCTTCTACCCCTACACGCCCTTCCGCAGCGGCACGGACCACGGCGACCGCCGGCTGACCTTCGCGGTGCCCTCCGACGGCTCCGGCCCGGACCGGGTGATCGACGAGGCGGCGGCATCCGGCTGGGGCCTGCTGGAGCTGCCCGCCCGGCACACCCCGCGCACGGATCCGGAGGCCGTACGGGCCGTGGCCACGGTCGTACGCCGCCTGCTGGACCGGGGCGGCGCCGCGGCCTCCGAGCGCTCGCCGTCCCCCGCTCCCCTGACCGCCGACCGCATCGCCGTCGGCACGGCCCACCGCGACCAGGCGGCGGCGGTCCGCACGGCGCTGGCCGAGCTGGGCGTGGCGGACGTCACGGTGGACACCGCGAACCGTCTCCAGGGCCGGGAGTACGACCTCACGGTCGTCCTGCACCCGCTCTCCGGCCGCCCCGACGCCACCGCCTTCCACCTGGAGACCGGCCGCTTGTGCGTCCTGGCCTCCCGGCACCGCCACGCCTGCATCGTGGTCTGCCGCGCGGGCGTGACCGACCTCCTGGACGACTACCCGTCCACGGAACCGGTCCAGCTGGGCACGCTGGTGAAGATTCCTGACGGATGGGAGGCGAACCACGCGGTGCTTGCACATCTGGCGGAACACCGGGTGGTCTGGCGCCCCTGACCGCCTCTCCGGCACCTGCCCAGGCAGACGATCAGCGCGAGCCGCCCCATCCGCCGGAGGCGGCCATGGGAAACAGCCCTGACGGGTGCGAGGCGAACCACACGGTGCTTGCACATCTGGCGGAACACCGGGTGGTCTGGCGCCCCTGACCGGGACCCCACCGTCCCCGTCCGCCCGGCGGAACACCGGGTGAACTCGCGGCCATGAGGGGCCCTTGCGTCCGCGCGGGACAATGGACGGTGGCCCACCTGAAGGCGGTGCCCAGCGAACCGTACGAGGAGGAGAAAAGACATGGCGGAGCCCACGCCGCGTCGGAACGAACCGCGGCTACGCCCCGCGCCCCTGATCTTCGAGCCCGCGGAGGCGGCCGCCGATCCCGAGCACTTCTTCGACCTGGAGTCGATCGAGGATCCGCGGGCGCTGCTGGCCCGGGCCACGGAGCTGACCCAGGCGTTCCGCGCGGCGGCCGACCGGGCCGTGGAGTTCCAGGCCGTCGCGGCGGCCCAGCTCGCCGACCCGCGCCGGTTCGACCGGCTGACCCCGGCGGACATCGCCGAGCGCGCGGAGTGGACCGAGGACTACGCGAAGAAGATGGTCGAGTTCGGGCGGGACCTCCTGCGCGGCAACACCGAGGGCCGGACGACCGCCGACCCCGTCTGATCGCGCGCCCGCGTCAACACGGAGCCCCCGAGTAACCCATCTGGCATATGCCAGGCGGGCAAGATACTCCTCCCCCACCGCTCCTGTCCCGGATTTCCGCAACTCAGAAGAACAGCACGCTCACCCCCGGTACATCTGGGTGGCATGAGCAGCGCACCGAACGTCACCCGGGTCACCGCCGACGGAGTCGACTGGCTCGCCTCGGCGGCCACGTACCCCCGCAGCACGCTCGCCCTCTGGGAGGAGCGCCCGGGCGCCCCTGTCGTCCTGCCCTGCGGCACCGTCTTCGACGTGGTGAGCGCGCCGGCGATCTTCGGCCGCCGGATGCTGGACCGGCTCTGGGACGACGGCCCGGGTTCCGGTCCGGTCGCCGTGTTCCGGGGCCGCGTGCTGCTGTTCGCCGCTCCGGGCACGGCCCAGCGGCTGCCCTCGCTGCTGGCGTGGGAGGAGTGGGGCTCGAACCGTGCGGAGGCGGTGCCGCCGCTGCTGTGCCACGGCACGGGCGACGCGGTGACCGTCCCGGCGCCCACCGGGGACGACGGCGTCGGCACCGCCCGCTGGCTGGTCGCCCCGGACACGCGTCACCCCTGGTTGCCGGGCCCCGAGGTGGTGCTCTGGGCGGCCGTACGGGCGGCCCGCGCGGCTGTGCGGATATCGATTTTTCCTCCCGCCGATCAGGATGCTAAGGTCTACGACGTCAGCAGGCGCCGCTAGCTCAGTTGGTTAGAGCAGCTGACTCTTAATCAGCGGGTCCGGGGTTCGAGTCCCTGGCGGCGCACGCGAAGGAAACGGCGGGTCCGGTTCGAAAGAACCCGGCCCGCCGTTTCGCATACGCCTCACGTGTGCACACGCCTCACGTTTGCGTACACATCAAACCGCTCTCAGCCGCCGATCCGCGGTGTGATCCGTACGGTCCACGCCCCCGACGCCGTCCTCCCCTCCACCTCCACCTGTACGCCCTGCCCGGGCACGGTGAAGCTCTCGCCGAGGGCGACCGGGGCGTCGGCGAGGGGCGGGTAGACCGAGTCCTCCCAGCAGCCCTCGGTGTGCGGATGGGCGTCGACCACCTCCACCGGGCCCCCGCCGGACTCGGCCCCGCTCCTGATCCGGTACACCAGCACTCCCTGCCGGCAGCCTGCCCGGTCGTTGCCGGCCGGGCCGCGCGCCTCGAAGCCCAGGGCGGTGTCGGGTCCGGTGCGCACGATCGCCAGCTTCACCCCGTGCCCGAGGCCGAAGGCCGCCGTGCCCTGTGCCGGGATCCCCGGGCCCGCCTCCAGCGGTTCCAGGGTCAGCCGGGTCGGCCCCGCGCCGCGCACGCACCTCACCTGGCGCGGGTCCAGCCAGCCCAGTTTCCACTTGTGCCAGGCGAACAGGTCGGGTGAGAGCCCGAACTGGCTGCCCATCAGGTCCCAGTCGCCGACGTAGGTGTCCCAGTCGCCCTTGCCGTCGACGGGGCGGTGGTAGAGGTCGGGCAGGTCGAAGACGTGGCCGGTCTCGTGGGCGAGGACGAGGCGGTCGGGCGGGTGCTTCTCGAAGACCGTGACGACCCGGTGGATGTCCGTACCGTCCACATGCGTGGGCGTGTCGAGGTTCACGACCTTCGTGGCGTCCGAGTCGACGCCGGGCGCGTCCGGATCGGCGACGAGGTACACGACCTGGTAGCGGGAGAAGTCGACCTCCGGGTCGGCCACCGTGAACGCGTCGCGCAGATAGGCGGCCCGGTCCGCCACGCTCCAGTCCCGCCTTATGGCGTACGCCGTGGACGGCCGGGGCATGCGCAGCCAGTGCTTCAGCGGGTGCGGGCGGAGGGTGAACCTGCCGTAGGAGGCCTGCTCGAAGTAGCGGCTGGTGGCCGGGAAGTGGTCGGCGGCCAGCTGGGCCGGGGTGGTGCGCGGGGCGGCGTCCGGGAAGGAGAGGAAGACCATCACGGCGTCGAGCACGCCGGTGGGGCGGATGTAGTCGGGGTTCCAGGTGTCGACGCCCTCGGAGTGGTGGGCGTCGGTGCGGTGCAGGGCGCAGGGGGTGGTGGAGAAGGGTTCGGCGACCGACGGGCCGCTGAGGATGGACGTCGCGGCGAGCGCCGACAGCGTGGTGCACACGGCGGCGGTGCTGCGCAGCTTGGGCACGGATGACCTCCGGACACGGTTCGGCGGGACCCGCATCCAGATTGCTGTGATGTGTTGCGTTATGCCCTGTTTACCTGCACCACAAGGGTGAGTGCGCCCCCCTGATGCTCCGGCGCGCTCCGGCGCCCGACACCCCGGAACACTCACGGAACGTCACAACTGGTCGGGGGCCTGAAGAACCCGTCCAGGCGCGGGCAGAAACGATCTGTCAGAACCGGTGTTCGGTCCGGGACACTGGACACCGGCTGGAAGGGCCCGGGGCCAGCCTCTATGATCGGCACACTTTCCGGCACGGACATCGATCGAGTGCACTGCGGGAGCGAGCGGTGAGCGGAACGTCCGAAGGGCCGACGCCCGCGGCAGACCTCGACCGGTCAGCCGTTACAGACAGTGACCACACCACCTATCATCGTGTCTTCGCGACGGCCCCGCTCGCCATGGCCGTCGTGGACCGCGCCGGACTCGTCACCGGCGCCAACGCGGCCTTCGGCGAGCTGCTCGGCACCGATCCGGACACGCTCACCGGGCGGGTCGCCGCCGACCTGGTGGACCTGGCCTCGGACACCCGCAGCTGGCACGCCTACCGCGAGGTGCTGCGCGGCCGGCAGGCGAAGCTGCGCTGCACCCGCCGGCTGAAACATCCCGAGGGGCACTCGGTGTGGGTGCAGGTGACCGTGGCCCCGCTGAGCGGGCAGGCCGGGGTCCTGCTGTCCGTCGCCGACATCAGCGCCCGCCGCGAACTCCAGGCACGGTTGCGGCACTTGCAGATGCACGACCCGGTGACCCGGCTGCCCAACCGCACGCTGTTCTTCGAGCGGCTGTCGGCCGCGCTGGAGGCGGAGTCGTACGAGCAGAGCGGCACCGGCCGGATCGGCCTGTGCTATCTGGACCTCGACGGGTTCAAGGCGGTCAACGACACCCTCGGCCACCGCGTCGGCGACCGGCTGCTCGCGGCCGTCGCCGAGCGGCTGACCCGGGTGGCCGACGAGGCCGGCTACGCCCGCGCCGTGACCCCGCTGGTGGCCCGGCTCGGCGGTGACGAGTTCGCCCTGCTCGTGGAGGACTCCACCGGCACCGAACAGCTCGCCGAACTGGCCGAGTCGGCGCTCAAGGCACTGGAGGAACCCTTCGATCTGGCCGGGCAGCGGCTGTCGTTGACCGCGTCCATCGGTGTCGTCGAACGGCACGCGGCGGGTACGACGGCCACCGGCCTGATGCAGGCGGCCGATACGACGCTGTACTGGGCGAAGGCCGACGGCAAGGCCCGCTGGACCCTGTTCGACCCCGAACGCAACGCGCACCGCATGACCCGCCAGGCCCTGTCGTCCACTTTGCGCCCCGCCATCGACCGCGGCGAATTCGCGCTCGAATACCAGCCGTTGGTGGGCATGGAGGACGGACGTCTCTCCGGGGTCGAGGCGTTGATCCGCTGGAATCATCCTCAGTTCGGCACACTGACGCCGAATCGGTTCATCGGACTGGCCGAGGAGGACGGCTCGATCGTGCAGCTCGGCCGCTGGGCACTCAGGACCGCCTGCCGCCAGGCCCGCCGCTGGCAGCAGGACCACCCCGACGAGCCGCCCATCTTCGTCAGCGTCAACGTGGCCGTGCGCCAGGTGTGGGACTCGGACCTGGTCACGGACGTGGCGGAGATCCTGGCCGAGACCGGCCTCGCCCCGCATCTGCTGCAGCTGGAGCTGACCGAGTCGGCGGTGATGGGCTCGGCCGGCCGCCCTCTGCAGGCCCTGCAGGCGCTCAGCGACATGGGCGTGCGCATCGCCATCGACGACTTCGGCACCGGCTACTCGAACCTCGCCTACCTCAGCCGACTGCCGGTCTCGACGCTGAAGCTGGACGGGTCCTTCGTGCGCGGCTTCCAGTACGAGGCCGACAAGAACCCCGCGATCACCGCCAACCCCGCCGACATGGTCATCGTCGAGGCGATGATCCAGCTGGCGCACCGGCTCGGCATCACCGTCACCGCCGAATGCGTGGAGACCTCCGCCCAGGCCACCCGGCTGCGCCGCATCGGCTGCGACACCGGCCAGGGCTGGCTGTACTCCCGCCCGGTACCGCCGGATCGTATCTCCGAGCTGCTGGGGGCCCAGGCCTGCCCGCAGGCCTAGGGTCCTTCGGACGGTGGCGATGGCGGTGAGCCACTCGTCGGCGTCGTGGGCGACCGCGCCGATGGTCACCGGCCGGCCCCACCGCGATGGTCGAGGGCCGGCCGGGAGCACCGCCAGCGGCCGGTGCCCGGCGGGGCTCGCGCCCGCGGTCGGGCCCGCAGGTGTCAGGCCTTCGGCAGCCCGTAGGCGTCCGCGACCAACTCGTAGGAACGCAGGCGCAGTTCGCCGCGGTGGGCATGGCTGACCAGCATCAGCTCGTCGGCGCCGGTGCGCTTGTGCAGATCGTCCAGGCCCGAGCGGACCTCGTCGGCGGTGCCGTGCACGATGTTGGCCGTCCAGGAGGTGATGAACTCCTCCTCCATCGGGCTGAACTCGTGCTTCTCGGCCTCCTCCGGGTCGGGGAAGAGGCCGGGCCGGCCGGTGCGCAGCCGGAGCATGTTGAGGGCCATCGCCCGGGTCTGGCGGCGGGCCTCGCGCGCGTCGTCGGTGGCGAGGGCGGAGACGCCGATGAGGGCGTACGGCTCGTCGAGGACCGCGGAGGGGCGGAAGGTCTGCCGGTACAGGTCCAGGGCCGGGATGGTGTTCTGCGCCGAGAAGTGGTGCGCGAAGGCGAACGGCAGGCCCAGCATGCCGGCCAGGCGGGCGCTGAAGCCGGAGGAGCCGAGCAGCCAGAGCGGCGGCCGGTGCGGGGACTGGACGCCGCCCGGGGTGCTGCCCTGCACCGGGCCGGGGATCGCGTGGATACGCCGGTACGGGTGCCCGTCGGGGAAGTCGTCGTCCAGGAAGCGGGTGAGTTCCGCGAGCTGTTGCGGGAAGTCGTCGGCGCCCTCGTTCAGGGTGTCGCTGCGGCGCAGGGCGGCGGCCGTGGCCCCGTCCGTGCCCGGCGCCCGGCCGAGGCCCAGGTCGATCCGCCCCGGCGCCATGGCCTCCAGCGTGCCGAACTGCTCGGCGATCACCAGCGGGGCGTGGTTGGGCAGCATGACGCCGCCCGAGCCGAGCCGGATGCGGTCGGTGTGCGCGGCGAGGTGGGCGAGGATCACGGCGGGCGAGGAGGAGGCGACACCGGGCATGGAGTGGTGCTCGGCGACCCAGTACCGGTGGAAGCCGCGCGACTCCGTCAGCCGGGACAGCGCCACGCTGGTGCGCAGGGCGTCGGTGGCGGTACTGCCCGCGCCGACGGTCACCAGGTCCAGTACGGAGAGGGGGACGGGGGCGGTCCCGTACGCGGTGCCCCGGATCTCGTGTGCCTCGTCTGCCTCGTCTGCCGACACGGTGTGGGCCTCCTGTTCGTGGCGCGGCTGTCCTGCCGTGCCGTAACAGGAGGCAGTCCCCGCTTATTCCTCTCCCTCCCTCGTCCCTCTTCCTCCCTCGCTCCTCTTCCCTCCCCGCCGGTCAGCGGACCTGCACGATCGGCTCCCTGGTGAACAGGGTCCCCAGGGCCGGCGCGTTCACCCTCCGGTCCGCGAGCCGCAGGCCCTCCCACACCGAGACCTGGTTCGCCGTGAGCACCGGCTTGGACAGCGCCTTCTCCAGCAGCGACAGATGCGCGGCCGTGTGCAGGGCCGTGTCCGGGAGCAGGACCGCCTCCGCGTCCGGGACGTCCGCCGCGCGCGCCAGCGTCAGCACGTCCTCCTCGCCCCACCTGCCGACCTCCGCGGCCGTGATGATCCCGGACGACCGCATCCCGGCCACCTCCAGGCCCCCGGCCCGCAGGAAGTCCGCGAACAGCGCGGCCACGTCCTCCGGATAGGTCGCCCCGACCGCGACCCGCCGCACCCCGATCTCCCGGGCCGCGTGCACGAAGGCGAACGACGTCGAGGACGCGGGCATCCCGGCCAGCCGGGCCAGCGTGCGCACCTGCTCCTGCGCGCCCTCCCAGCCGTGCACGAAGCCGCCGCTGGTGCAGGCCCACACCACCGTCTCGGCGCCGGTCAGCCGCAGGCCCTCCATGCCCGCCGCGAGCCGCTCGGCGGAGCCCATCCCGCGCAGCGCCGCCACCCGGTGCGCGTCCTCGCCGATGTCGGTGTGTACCAGGTCCACCCGGATGTCGCTGCCCAGGAGCTGCTCGATGCGTGGATAGTCGTCCTCGGCGGAGTGGCCCGGGTAGAGGAATCCGAGTGCGGTCATGTCCAGCCTTCCTGCGTCTCTTCCGGCAGTACGGGGGGCCAGGCACGCGCGGCCTCGTCCAGCAGCGCCTGATAGGGCCCCACGGCCCGGGTACCCATCCGGCGCAGCGCAGCCCACATCGTGACCTGGTTGGCGGACAGCACCGGGATGCGCAGCTCGGCCTCCAGCTGGGGGATCACGTCGTACGTCGGCAGGTTGGTGCAGGAGATGAACAGCGCGTCGGCGCCGCCGGGGCGGACGACCGCCTGCCGGGCCATGGCGACGACGTCCCGGTACGGCACCTGCCAGATGTGCCGGGTGAGCCCCATGAAGGCACATCCGGTGACCCGCACGCCCGCCTCGGCGACGAACTCCTCCAGCGCCCGGGTCACCGACACCGTGTACGGCGTGACCAGCGCGACCCGTCGGATCCGCAGCTCGTCCAGCGCCTGGAGCAGCGCGCCGGAGGTGGTCACGGAGGACGGCGCGCCCGCCAGGCTCATCGCCGCGCACATCGCCCGTTCCCCGGCGATCCCGCCGACGAAGCTGCCGGAGGTGCAGGCGTAGGCCACGACCTCGGGTGCGACGGCGGTCAGCGCGCGCACGGCGTCGCGGAGGGTCTCGTGCTCGCTCACCAGCCGGGCCAGGTCCAGGCTCACCTCCACCGGCACGAACGGGGTGCGGGTCAGGTGCAGCGACACCTCGTCGGGCACCCAGCGCCACAGCTCGCGGTCGAGGGCGAAGTCGAAGGGAGCCACCACGCCGACACCGCGCTGGGGGCGGGGGCCGCCGAGAAAGGAGACGTCCATGGCTGGCACCGGCCTCACGCTGGGAGACGAGGGGGCAACGGATGGCGATTGCGCCCGTGTTGACGAAGGTAGATTCGGGTGCGAGCGTGGTCAATCCGCACCTAGTCTCCGCATGATCCGCGCACGTCAGACGCCCGGAGCCGCCCCGTATGACGACCCTTCCGACCGTCCTCGTCCTGGACGCCGAGCCGCCGCCCCGGCTCGGCCGGCTCACCGGCCGCGCGCGGATCGTGCACACCGACGCCGCGCACCTGGCCGAGCGACTGCCCGCGGCGGACGTGCTCCTGGTCTGGGACTTCACCTCGCACGCGGTGCGCGAGGCCTGGCCGGGGGACGGGCCCAGGCCGGCCTGGGTGCACACGGCGAGCGCCGGCGTGGACCATCTGATGTGCCCGGAACTCGCCACGTCCGGCACCGTGGTCACCAACGCGCGCGGGATCTTCGACCAGCCGATCGCCGAGTACGTGGCGGCCCTGGTGCTGGCGGTCGCCAAGGACCTGCCGCGCACGCTGGAGCACCAGCGGGAGCGGACCTGGCGGCACCGGGAGGGACGGCGGGTGGCGGGCACGCGCGCGTGCGTGGTCGGCTCGGGCCCGATCGGCCGGGCGATCGTACGCACCCTGAAGGCCCTCGGTGTGACGACGGCGCTGGTCGGACGGGTACCGCGGACCGGCATCCACGGCCCGGCGGACCTGGACCGGCTGATCTCCCGCGCGGACTGGGTGATCTCGGCGGCGCCGCTCACCGAGGAGACGTACCGCATGTTCGACGCCCGCCGGTTCGGCGTGATGCAGCCGTCGGCGTTCTTCGTGAACGTCGGCCGGGGCGCCCTGGTCGACGAGGAGGCCCTCGCCCACGCCCTGACCCGGCGCTGGATCGCGGGTGCGGCCCTGGACGTCTTCACCACCGAACCCCTGCCCCCGGACAGCCCGTTGTGGACCCTGCCGGGGCTGATCGTCTCCCCGCACATGAGCGGCGACACGGTCGGCTGGCGGGACGAACTGGGCGCCCAGTTCGTGGAGTTGTACGACCGCTGGGCGGCGGGCAGATCACTGGTGAACGTGGTCGACAAACAGCGTGGTTACGTGCCGGGGCACTGACCTCTTGGAGGGTGCATGCAGCTCACCGACCTCACCGCCCTGCAGCTCCTGGACGGTTACCGCAAGCGCGAGTTCGGCCCCGTGGAGGTCACCGAACAGGCCCTGGAGCGGGCCCGGCGCAGCCAACCGGAGGTGAACGCGTTCGTGCGGCTCACCGGGGAGGACGCGCTGGCACGGGCGCGGGAGTCGGAGGAGCGCTGGCGCCGCGGCGAACCGGCCGGACTGCTGGACGGCGTCCCGGTGACCGTGAAGGACCTCCTCCTGCTGCGCGGCCACCCGACCCTGCGCGGCTCGAAGGCGGTCTCCGCGCAGGGCGGCTGGGACGAGGACGCCCCCTCGGTGGCCCGGCTCCGTGAGCACGGCGCGGTGTTCCTGGGCAAGACGACGACCCCCGAGTTCGGCTGGAAGGGCGTCACCGACTCCCCGCTCACCGGCATCACCCGCAACCCGCACGACCTCTCCCGCACGGCCGGCGGCTCCAGCGGGGGCAGTGCGGCGGCCGTGGCGCTCGGCGCGGGCCCGCTGTCACTGGGCACGGACGGCGGCGGCAGCATCCGTATCCCGGCCGCGTTCTGCGGCATCTTCGGCCTGAAACCGACGTACGGCCGCGTGCCGCTCTACCCGGCGAGCCCGTTCGGCACCCTCTCCCACGCGGGCCCGATGACCCGGGACGCGGCCGACGCGGCCCTGCTGCTGGACGTCATCGCCGCGCCCGACGCACGCGACTGGTCCGCGCTGCCGCCCGCGCCGGGCCCCTTCAGCGAGGCGCTGGAGGGGGGCGTACACGGCCTCCGGGTGGCGTACTCCCCGTCCCTCGGCGGCCAGGTCGTGGTGCAGCCGGCGGTCGCGGCTGCCGTCCGGCGGGCGGTGGCGCGCCTCGCGGACCTCGGGGCGTACGTCGAGGAGACCGACCCCGACTTCAGCGAGCCGCTGGAGGCCTTCCACACCCTCTGGTTCAGCGGCGCGGCCCGCCTCACCGAACGCTTCTCCCCGCGCCGCCGCCGGCTCCTGGACCCGGGCCTGCGCGAGATCTGCGCCCAGGGCGCCCGGTACAGCGCGCTGGACTACCTGGCCGCGGTGGACGCCCGCATGGACCTCGGCCGCCGCATGGGCCGCTTCCACGAGCGCTACGACCTGCTGGTGACCCCGACGCTGCCGCTGACCGCGTTCGAGGCCGGGCCGGAGGTGCCGGCCCGCTCCGCCTTCCGGCGCTGGACGGGCTGGACGCCGTTCACCTACCCCTTCAACCTCACCCAGCAGCCCGCCGCGACCGTCCCGGTGGGCACGGACGGGGACGGCCTGCCGGTGGGGATGCAACTGGTGGCCGCCCGGCACCGGGACGACCTGGTACTGCGGGCGGCCCACGCCCTGTACGAGGCCGGGGCGGCTTCGGCACCACCGGTCGCCGCGGTGGCCTAACCCTTGTGCCGATAGACCACCAGATACGGCGCATCGCCCTCGTCGTGGGCGAAGACACCCACCCCGTCGAAGTCGGCGACCGGTACCTCGGAGCCGCCGGGCAGCGCCTTCGGGGTGCCCGTGGCCAGGGAGAGCTGGACGGGGGCCGTGGTCCCCGTCAGGCTGTCCTTGGTGAGCGAGGTGCCGTAGGCGGTGCCGTCGTCGGTGGCGGCGTCGAAGCTGAGGGGCTTGCTGTCGTCGGTCTCCTCGAAGCAGTAGCCCTTCTTCGACCTGAGGTCGAAGGCGAGGTGCCCGGAGACGAGGTACCGGCCGTTCGGGGAGAGCGCGGAGCCGGGGGCGTCCGCCGTCGGGGCGGGCGGCTTGGCGCACCGCACGGACGCCTGGACCTGGCCGGTCCTGCTGTCGAGGACGGCCCACACGTCGTGGTCGAAGTCCTTCTGCGTCCAGCGGGCGATGAGGTGTCCGCCGGTGCCCGGCCACACCTGACCGGTCTCCGAAAGGACGCCTGCGGGCGCGATCCGGTCGCCGTCCCAGGAACCGGGTATGCCGAACGCGCCGGCCCCCTTGTTGGCCACCACCGGGCCCCGTTCCGTCACGGCGGCGATGTCGTTGCCGAGGTGGTCGTCACAGGCGGGGCAGGCGGGCGGCTCGATGGAAGCCGTGTCGTACGTGGTGGTGCGGCCCGTGGCCGGGTCCACGGCGACCCTGCGCTGGTCCGCCACGGGTACCAGCAGGCCTTCCCCGCCGTCGGTGACGGCCTTTTCGAACGCGGTCGCCGGAAGCTCGACATGGTGCGCGGGCGCGACCGCCTCGCCCGAGCCGTCGGCGGCGTAGATGTCGACGGCGTACGCGTACTTCGCCTTGGACAGGGCGTCCTCGCCCTTCTTCCCCTGGGACCAGGTCACCAGGTACTCCTTGCCGGCGGCGGTGGCGACGAACACGTGGGGCGCCTCGCCCTCGGACAGGCCCTTGAACGGCTTGCCCGTCCAGCGGACCCGGCCGGTCACCGCGTCCCGTACGGTCAGCCGGTAGGCGTATCCGCCGCTGGATCGCTCGCTGGTCATCGTGGCCAGCGCGCCGGACTTCGGCAGCACGACGTACGAACCGAGCTGCTTCCCCGAGAGCTGCCAGCCGCGTGAGGTGTCGTACCGGGCCGGGACGGCGAGCCTGCGCAGGGGCGCCGGTACCGAGGCGTGCGCGGAAGGCTTCTTGTCGCCGCCGCCGGCGGTCTTCGCCGTTCCCGGGCCGCCGCCGCAGGCCGCGAGCGACCCGATGGCGATGACGGCGACGGACGCCCTGGCGAGTACCGGTCTCATGCACTGCCCTTTCCCTCTGCACGGAGGACAGCCCACGACCCGAACCGCATCCCCCGATGGCGTGATCTTGACAAGAAGACTACCGCCGGGGAGACGCGCTCACGCCCGCCGGAAACCCAGCGTCTCCCCCGCCGCCCCGCTGCGCCACAGGTCGTTGCACGCCTCGGCCATCGCCTGGAGCCCCTCCACCACCTGGCCCCACACGATCCCGGGCACCCAGCCCACGTCGCCGTTGAGGAGCAGGTTGTTGCGTTCGTAGAACAGGGCCAGGTCGACCACCGTGGTGCCGGGGCGCACCTCGCGGTCGTAACCGTAGGCCTTGGTGCCGAGTTCGGCGCCGGCGAAGGTGAAGTAACAGAGGTCGCCGGGAATCGGGGTGACCGTCGGGTTCTCCAGTGGGGGTTCCGTGGAGGCGAACGGCGGGAAGAGGGCGTAGATCTCGTTGCGGGCGTATTTGGCGTGGTGGACGTCGCCCGAGAGCGGCAGTGCTTCCCATACCGCCTCGCAGGTCAGGGGCGCGCGGTCGGTCAGGAGGCGGGCCGTGCAGTGCACGTCCCGCCTGGCGAGGGACACGGTGACATATCGGTCGGCCATGAAAACCAGGGTGCATAGCCGGAGAGCGCTTGGGTAGCCGCGCCGCCATGGCTCCACCACTTGGGAACGACGCATACACGACACGGGCGGAACACAGACACACCCGGCGGTCCTTGCTCGGCGGGCTCGCCGCTCTCGGTGTGCTGGGCGCGGCGGGCTGCACCCGGGTGGCCGAGGCCTCCGGCAAGCCGGGCGGCGATCTGCTGGAGCGGCTGCGCGCGCAGGGCGTCGTACGGCTCGGCATCGCCGGTGAGATCCCGTTCGGGTACATCGACAAGGACGGCCGTCTCACCGGGGAGGCGCCCGAGCTGGCGAGGGTGATCTTCAAGCGGCTGGGGGTGGACCGGGTGCAGCCGGTGCCCACCGAGTTCGGGTCGTTGATCCCGGGGCTGAACTCGCAGCAGTTCGATGTCGTGGCCGCCGGGATGTACGTCAATCCGGAGCGCTGCCGGCAGGTGATCTTCGCCGACCCGGACTACCAGATGCTGGATTCGTTCATCGTGCGGAAGGGGAACCCGTTGGGGCTGCACTCCTACCGCGACGTCGTCGCGAAGAAGGCGAGGTTCGCCACCGGCACCGGATACGCCGACATCCAGTTCGCGGTCGAGGCCGGGTACGCGCGGAGCGACATCCTGATCGTGCCGGACCAGGTCGCCGGGCTGAACGCCGTCGAGGCGGGGCGCGCCGACGTCTTCGCCGGTACGGCGCTCACCACGCGGGAAGTGGTGAAGAAGTCGGCGAAGGCGGAGGCCACCGCGCCCTTCGCCCCGCTGGTCAAGGGCAAACCGCACATCGACGGCGGCGCGTTCGCGTTCCGGCCGACCGAGACCAGGCTGCGGGACGCCTTCAACACCGAACTGCACAAGCTGAAGAAGAGCGGGGAGCTGTTCCGGATACTTCGGCCCTTCGGGTTCACGAAGGCCGAGATGACCGACCTCACCGCGAAGGAGCTGTGCGGCGGATGACCCCGGGACTGTGGGAACTCGTACTCAAGGGCGTCTGGACCACCATCCAGCTGCTGGTGTTCAGCACGCTGCTGACCGTGGCGGTGTCCTTCGTCGCCGGCGTCGCGCGCACCCACCGGCTGTGGATCGTGCGTTTCGTCGCCGGCTTCTACACCGAGGTGTTCCGCGGCACCTCCGCGCTGGTGATGATCTTCTGGGTGTACTTCGTGCTGCCGCTCGCCTTCGGCTGGCAGCTGGTGCCGATGTGGGCGGGCACGCTGGCGCTCGGCCTGACGTACGGCGCGTACGGCTCGGAGATCGTGCGCGGCGCGCTGAACGCGGTGGACCCGGCGCAGAAGGAGGGCGGGATCGCGCTCGGCTTCACGCCCTGGCAGCGCCTTCGGCTGATCGTGCTGCCGCAGGCGGTGCCGGAGATGATCCCGACCTTCTGCAATCTGCTGGTCGAGCTGCTCAAGGGCACCGCGCTGGTGTCGGTCATGGGAATGGGCGACCTGACGTTCAGCGCGAACCTGGTGCGGCTGGCGTTGCAGCAGAGCGCGGAGATCTACACGTACATCCTGCTGATCTACTTCGCCATCGCCTTCGTGCTGACGCGGCTGATGCGTTCCCTGGAGAAGCGGCTGAAGGCCGGGGTCGGCAAGGATCCCGGCACCGAGTGGGCGGCGCGTGAGCTCAAGCGGGCCCGGACGACCGGAGTGGGCGCCGCGGGGGGCGCCGGCATGGGCGGAGGTGCTGCCGCGTGAAGTGGGACTGGAACGCCGTCGGCGACTTCATGCCGGCCTTCTGGCACGGGCTGCTGGTCACCCTGCAGGCCCTCGCCCTCGGTTCGCTGGCGTCCTTCACCCTCGGGCTGGTGTGGGCGCTGCTGATGCGGACGCCGGCCCGCTGGGTGCGCTGGCCGGTCGGGGTGGTCACGGAGTTCGTGCGCAACACCCCGCTGCTGGTGCAGCTGTTCTTCCTGTTCTACGTGCTGCCCGAGTGGGGCCTGGCCTTCTCGGCGCTGACCACCGGTGTCGTCGCGATCGGCCTGCACTACTCGACGTACACCATGCAGGTCTACCGGGCCGGCATCGAGGCGGTCCCGGCCGGCCAGTGGGAGGCGGCGACCGCGCTGAACCTGCCCCGGCGCCGGACCTGGACCGCGGTGATCCTGCCGCAGGCGGTCCGCCGGGTGGTTCCCGCGCTCGGCAACTATGTGATCGCCATGCTCAAGGACACACCGATGCTGATGGTGATCACCGTGCCGGAGATGCTGCAGCAGGCCCGGCTCTACTCCCAGCAGCACTTCCAGTTCACCGAGCCGATCACGGTGATCGGCGCCGCCTTCATCCTCATCTCCTACCTGGCCTCCCTACTCATGCGAGCCCTGGAGCGACGCCTTGTCCGTTGAGACCCGTCCGCAGCCGACCCCGACCGACGCCCAGCCGGGCGAGCTGATCCGCCTCGCGAACGTCACCAAGCGGTTCGGCGCGAACACCGTGCTCGACCACCTGGACTTCACCGTCGACGCGGGCAAGCACGTGACCCTGATCGGCCCCTCCGGATCGGGCAAGACCACGATCCTCAGACTCCTGATGACCCTCACCAAGCCGGACGAGGGCACGATCACCGTCGACGGGGAGCGGCTGTTCCCGGCGCCGGAGAAGCAGGTCCGGGAGGTGCGCAAGAAGATCGGGATGGTGTTCCAGCAGTTCAACCTGTTCCCGAACATGAGCGTGCTGCGCAACCTCACCGAGGCCCCGGTGCAGGTCCTCGGCATGTCCCGGGACGAGGCCGAGGAGCGCGCCCGGGAGCTGCTGGACCTGGTGGGTCTGGCCGACAAGTGCGACGCGAGGCCGACCCGGCTGTCCGGCGGGCAGCAGCAGCGGGTGGCGATCGCCCGGGCCCTGGCGATGCGGCCACGGGTGCTGCTGCTGGACGAGGTGACCTCCGCGCTCGACCCGGAGCTGGTGGCGGGCGTGCTCGATCTGCTCAGGGACATCGCCCGCAGCACGGACATCACGATGCTCTGCGTGACCCACGAGATGGGTTTCGCCCGTGACATCTCCGACCAGGTGCTGATGTTCGACGGCGGCCGGGTGATCGAGTCCGGTTCCCCGGAGAAGATCTTCACCGACCCGGAGCAGGACCGCACCCGGGAATTCCTCAGCGCGGTGCTGTGACTACGGCGCGTGGATCCGGAAGATGCCGAGGTCCGACCGCTGGGGCATGT
Organism: Streptomyces sp. NPDC001851; assembly: GCF_040297165.1. Lineage (NCBI taxonomy): Bacteria > Bacillati > Actinomycetota > Actinomycetes > Kitasatosporales > Streptomycetaceae > Streptomyces > Streptomyces sp. NPDC001851. The sequence goes on from NZ_JBEOYR010000025.1 coordinate 57,909, forward strand.
CGGCGGCATATGCCAGAGGATGTGCGCCGCAGTTGGGAGGGGCCAAGGCGCGAAGCAATCTCGCCAACCCCCTCTCCCGTCAGGGGGCTTGCCCGTTATCGTGGAAGCGATCCGCGAACCGGATCTCGCGGCCACCGACAGGCGAGCGCAGGGGGACCACCGTGGCGCTGATGCCCGAGCCTACCGCCCCGTACCACTCCGCCCAGGACGCGCTGCGCGTGCTGGAGACCGTCGCCGGGCACCGCGCCGGCGTCACCGACACCGAGCTGGCCCGCCGCACCGGCCTCGGCTCCGAGCGGCTCACGGCCCTGCTGCGCATGCTGCGCCGCGAGGGCTACGTCGAGCAGATCACCGACGGGGCGTACGTCACCGGCGACACCCTGCGCCGCCTCACCTCCGCGCACGACCGCGAGCGGGCCCTGCGCGAGAAGCTGCAGCACACCCTGGACCGGCTGCGCGACTCGGTCGGCGCGGCGGTCTACCTGAGCCGGTACGTCGACGGCGAGGTCAAGGTCACCCAGTACGCCGCCGGGCCCGCCACCCCGGCGGTCAACGAGTGGGTCGACTTCCGCTGCTCCGCCCACGCCACGGCGGTCGGCAAGAGCCTGCTGACCCAGCTGGACCACAACGCCCGCCGCGACCACCTCTCCCGGTACAAGATGGCGCGCCTCACCTCGCGCACCATCACCAGCGACAAGCTGCTGCTGTCCCGCCTGGAGTCCCAGCCGCCGACGGTGCCGGTCCTGGACCTCCAGGAGTACGCGGTCGGCACGGTCTGCGCGGCGGTCCCGATCACGGCGGGTTCCTCGGTGGGCTGCCTGGCGCTGTCGCTTCCCGTGGAACACGCGCACCGGCTGAAGCAGGCGGCGGAGACCCTCAACCGCAACGCGGCGCCGGTGCTGCTGTCCCTGACCCTGTAGGTGGTCACGAGCACCCCCGAGGACCAGGTAGTATTTTCTTCGTCGCCAGCCGAGGAAGACAAAATCCGAGGTCGGCGGGAGTCATGCGCCGCTAGCTCAGTTGGTTAGAGCAGCTGACTCTTAATCAGCGGGTCCGGGGTTCGAGTCCCTGGCGGCGCACATGGACGAAGGGTCCTTCGCACAGGCGAGGGACCCTTCGGCGTTTTCCGCACCGAACCCCGGTGGATCTTGTCCGTCACCGTCACCTGGTCCCCGGTCATCGCCTCCTCCCCGTTGCGCAGGCGCCCGGCGGAGATGAGGGACTAGGGCAGGAAGCCGTCCGCCATCGAGAAGACCCCGTGGGCGGCGACCATGAAGAGGACGCAGCCCCCGATGAACACGCCGAAGAACGCCACCTGGCAGCCGGACTCGGCGGCGAGCCTTCCGCGCGCCGGGGCGTGGGCCGTCGCCCGCTCGGGGCGCTCCGCCGTGTAGTGCACGGTGACGATGTCGCCCGGGATCGTCGTCCCCGGGCCGTTGGCCTCCTCGAAGCGGACGGTACGGCCCTCGCGGGTGGTGAACTCGTACACGTGGTGCAGCGTCGTGTGCACGGAGGTCTCACCACCGCCGCCGCTGGTCGTGGTGTACGTCTGCAGGCAGCGCGCCTCGGCCGTCAGCCCGCCGTGCCAGGCCCGGCGCACCTCCCGCGACCGGCGCAGCAGCCTGGCCAGGGCGAAGACCGCCCCGGCGATCATGAGGGCGGGCACGGCGTAGAAGAGCAGCTCGAACATGAGGTCCCCCTGAGGTCCGGTACGCCGTTCTCGGCCGGCGTGCGAGGAACGTACCCGCTGGTAGGGGCGGCCTGCCTCAGGGGAACCTCAGTTTCCGCGCTGTGACGCAACGGCCGTCAGAAGGTGACGTCCGAGCAGGCGTAGAACGCGTTGCCCGTGTCGGCGATCGTCCACACCGCGAGGATGACGTGGTGCCCGCTCAGCCCGGTCGGCAGGGTGCCGCTGTGACTGAGGGTCTGCGGCGGGCGCTGGCCGTGGTAGGGGACCGTCAGGAAGGGGGTGAGGTCGAGGTCCGAGCGGGACAGGGGGTGGTTCTGGTTCCAGCCCTGCCTGGTGACGTAGTACGAGAAGTCCGTCGTGGCGTGCATGGCGGTGAACTGCCAGCGGAAGGTGTACGTCTGACCGCCCGTCACCCGGGTGGCGGGCCAGGCGCCGCCGGACGGGGTGGCCGGCGAGCTGAGCTGGGCGAACCGGCTCAGGCCGCCGTTGCAGAGCTGGCCGTCGGCGGGCCCCGCGGCCGGGAAGCCCTTGGGGCCCTCGACGCTCTGCGGCTCGTACTGGATGTCGCCGCAGCCCGTCACGGTGCCGTTGGCGCAGAGCTTCTGCCTGCTGATGGGGAGGTCGGTGTAGCCGTGCCCGCTGGCGCCGCCGGTGGAGAGCGCGAACGCTCCGGCGGTCACCACACCCAGCACGGCCGCGGACAACTTGGTCCTGGTGTGCATACTGCCGCTCCTGGAGAACGTGGGGAGTTCGGTGAGCTGTGCAGGTAGGTCTAGACCAAGGGCCAGATTATGGGCGTTGGTTGAACGTGTCCATACCGACCGCATCCCCCGCTACAACGGCTCCCCGCGCCCCGAGCAGAAGGCGACCGTCAGGTCGCGCACCAGCACCTTGCGCTCGTAGTCGTCCAGCTCCACCAGACCGCGCACGGTCAGCCGGGTCACCGTGTCCTCCACCGAGTCGACCACCGAGCTGAGCATGCTGGCCCGTTGCCGGGCGTCCAGCGCGGCGATCCGGCGCCGGTGCATCGCGGCGGCGACCTCCGGGGCGTACTCCACCCGGATCGGCTGCACCGAGAACACCTGCACACCGACCGGCGCGGTCTCCTCCGCCACCAGCCGGGTCAGCGCGTCCCCGGCCGCCGTCACCCCGCCCCGCGTCCCGCCCGCCGGCTCCACCGGCACCCGGGCCAGCGCCGCCTCCACGCACTCGCGCAGATACGTCTCGTGGTCCTCGACACCGAGTGCGGCCCGCGCGGTGTCCCGCACCCGCCACACCACCAGCACCACCACCCGGAGCGCCATCCCGTCGGGATCCGCCGCCGGCATCGCCTCGCTGCGCCAGTGCCGCAGCCGCACATCGACCCGGCGGCGCGGCAGCAGCGGGTTCACCCAGAGCAGCCCGGTGCGCCGGACCGTCCCCCGGTAGCCGCCGAACATGCCGAGCACCCAGGCCCGCCCGGACCGCCCCCGGGCCAGCCCGGCGAAGCCGAGCAGCCCGAGCGCCCCGGCCCCGGCGTACGCCACCCACTGCGCCGGGCCGAGTCCCGCGCCCGCGGAGGCGGGCAGCCCCAGCGCCCCCACCGCGGCCGGCGGAAGCAGCCCCGCCCACCAGGAGGTCGCCAGACACCCGGTGAGACCGCAGGCCCCGGCGAGCACCCCGGCCAGCCCCGGCAGCGCCCGCGCCGGACGCTCCACCAGCTCCGGGTCGACCTCCGGCAGCGGGCGGCGGCGCACCGGCGCCGGGCGGCCGAGGCGCGGCTGCTCACCGGTGCCCTGCCGGCGGGCCACCACCGCCGGCTTGAGCGGCACCTTCACCGGGTTCACCGGGTCGGGGTCGTCCCGGAAGAGCAGATGGACGGGGATCTCGGTGGTCACCTCGTTCTGGATCAGCCGGGCCGGACGCCCGCCGGGCACCGCGGGGCCCTCCGGCTGCCCCTCGGATCCGGGCGGCGTGTGTGACGTGGTCGTACTCATGCGTTGCTCCAGCCTCCGCGCCAGATACGTCATGAACAGGGGGGATGGAAGATCAGCCGATCACCGGCCGCTCTCGTGGCCGGGGTCCGCGTCCGCGAAGAGCCGTCGCCAGGTCTCCGGCCCCGGGTAGCCGTCCGCCGCGCCGCCGCGCCAGCCCTGAGCGCGCTGGAAGGCCTCCACCGCACGCCGGTCCGCTTCGCTCCAGCGCGGGCCGGGGTCGGTGGCGTAGAACCTGCCGAACCCTTTCTCCACCAGCCGGCGTCCCAGCTGCGCGACGTACGCGTTCTCCGCCCCCGGGCGGAAGAGGCCCCGGCCGGGATAGCCGGGCACCCCGTGCGAGGCGGGCCGGCCCGGGACCCCCGCCTTGCCGGCCTTGCCCGCCTTGCCGTCGGCCCGCTGGGCGCCCGCCGTCTCCGCGGTCACGCCCTTGTAGCGGTACGGGACGTACTTGTCGGTGTTGCTCCAGTAGGGGTAGGGGGTGGGCTGGCTGCGGGTGTGCGGAGGTGTCTGCTCGTAGACCGTGTAGGTGGTGTGCGCCGAGTCCGTCCAGCCGCCGAAGATCACCACGTGGGAGCCCTTCTCGGGGTTGTCGGGGTTGTGGTAGAGCAGCATGTCTCCGGGCTGCAGCTCCTCCTTGGTGATCTTCACGCCGAACTGGTCGAGGCTGCCCGTCCACTCGTTGCTCCCCAGGTTCCAGGCCATGGAGACATAGCCGGAGCAGTCCTGGCGATAGCCGTCGGACCAGTAGTCCGACATGCTGTACGGCACCTGTGCGGCCACCCAGACCTTGGCCCGCTTGATGATGTCGGCCCGGGTGGTCGCGGGGATGGGGACGGCGCTGAGCTCGGCCGGTTTGCCCGCCGCACCGTGCAGCGGGGACCTGCCGCCCTGGGGGGTCTCGGTCTCGCCGTCGGCGGGGACGTGGGGGCGCTGCCCGGCGGGCCGGCCGGGGCTGACGGCGGCGGCCGGGGCGACCGCGCCGAGGACGGCCGACGCCGCGGCCATGACGACGATTCCGCAGGCCGCCGGGCGGCCGCCGGGACGGCCGGACGACCGGCGGGGGCTCACCCGTCGCCCTTCGACGCAACCGGGGCAGTCGCAGTCCCCCGCGGGCTCGACTTCCTCGAACACCGGAGTGGCCATGCGATCTACCTCACATTCGGGGGTGTTTTGTCCGCGCTTGTGCACGATGATCAGTTTCTCAACCGTCCATCAGGCCGCCACTTTGACGGTCCGAATGATGTACGCGGCCCCGCGGGGTGACCTTCCGGCCCCTGCGGGCGGTCAGGGGCACCCCTGAAGGTCATGTAGAGTTATCTCTGTCAGCAGGCGCCGCTAGCTCAGTTGGTTAGAGCAGCTGACTCTTAATCAGCGGGTCCGGGGTTCGAGTCCCTGGCGGCGCACAATGACGATGGCGAGCCACGTCCGCAGAAAGCGCGGATCTGGCTCGCCATCTCTGTTTCGCCTTCTCGCCCCGGCCGTGGCGCTAGGCCGCCGCCTGTTCCCCGAGGCGGCGCGGGCAGCCGCGCGCGGGCCGGCCGGCCTGCGTGCGCAGTTCGCCGAGTCGGCCCAGCAGCTGGGCGCGGACCCGCGTGAGTTCCTCGATGCGCTGCTGGATCACGGCCAGCCGCTGCTCGAACACGGTGATCTTGGCGCCGGGGTCCGCGCAGCTGTGGTCGCTCAGCAGTTCGTCGCGCAGGCAGCCGTCGATGAGCAGCAGGTCCTCGGTCGTGAGGCCGGCCGCCAGCAGCAGCCGGATGTTGCGCACCACACGCACCGCCTCGCGGCCGTAGGAGCGGTAGCCGTTCGAGGTGCGCTCGGGGTGCAGCAGGCCGTGCTCCTCGTAGTACCGCAGGGCGCGGGTGGTGGTGCCGGTGGCGTGTGCGAGTTCCCCGATGCGCATCGACGGCTGCCTCTCTGACGGTCGGTGAGGGATCGGACGGGTCGGATGGAAGGTGCCCGGATCAGACGGCGTTCTCGGGCACCGCTTCCATGGCCGCGGGGCCGGCGGAGGACGCGGCCTGGGCCCGGCGGCGCTCACCGGTGGCCTCGACGACGGCGAACACCAGCGCCAGCAGGGCGACCACCCCGCCCGTCACCGGCAGCCAGCGCAGTCCGGCGCCCGCGGCGATGACCCGGCCGCCGAGCCAGCCGCCCAGCGCGGTGCCGAGGTTGAACGCCGAGCTCTGCACGGTCAGGGCGAGGGTGCGGGCCTGCTGGGAGGCGACGTTCAGCAGCCGGGTGTTCACCGCCGGGATCACCGCGTAGTAGGCGGCGCCGAACAGGAACAGGAACGCCACGGCCACCGGCTTGACCCCGGTGGTCATGCCCAGCAGCAGCAGGGAGACGGCCAGGGCCGCGACGGACTGGGCGACCGCGCCGAGCACCGAGCGGTCGGTGAGCCGGCCGCCGATCAGGTTGCCCACCGTGCCGCCGATGCCGAACAGCAGCAACAGCACGGTGACCGCGGACTCGCTGAAGCCGACGGTGTCGGTGAGGAGCGGCGTGACATAGGTGTAGGCGGTGAAGGAGGCGGCGGCGGCCAGCGCGGTGACGCCCGTGACGATCTGCACCCGGCGGTCGCCGAGGACCTTCAGTTCCTTCAGCCGTCCCTGGTCGTCGGCCGCGCCGCTGCCCGGGGTGTCGGGGGCGAGGGCCGCGACGGGCACGATGACCGCGAGGGTGAGCGCGGCCACCGCCCAGAAGGTGGCGCGCCAGCCGAGCCACTGGCCGATGGCGGTGCCGATGGGCAGTCCGGCGATCATCGCGAGGCTGAAGCCCAGCGAGACCCGGGCGACCGCCATGCCGCGCTTGTGCGGCGGCACGACGTCCGCGGCGATGCCGAAGAACAGCGGCATCAGAGCCGAGTGGGCCAGCGCGGCGAGGATCCGCCCGGCGGCCAGCGGCCAGAACGAGGCCGCCACGGCGGAGACGGCGTTGCCGAGGACGTAGACGAGCATCAGGGCGGTCAGCAGCCGGCGCCGCCGCGTCCGCCCGGTGGTCAGCGCCAGAACGGGGCCGCCGATCACGACGGTCATGGCGAAGGAGCTGACCAGCAGGCCGGCCGTGGACAGCGAGACACCGGCATCGCCGGCGATGTCCGGCAGCAGGCCCGCGATCATGATCTCGCCGGTGCCGAGCGTGAAGGAGCACAGGGTGAGCACGGTCAGCGCCCAGGTGGCGCTCCGCCCGGTGGCAGGGTTCTGTGGTGTGTGCATGGGAGCAGCCTCAACGTTGACGTCTGGGTGAAGGTCAAGTCCGCGACCGGGGCACCCCGGCCTCAGGCGGCGCTGCGGGCCGCGTGCAGGGTGTCCGCCGCGGACACCGCGGCCAGGGCGACGGAGGCGGTGAAGCACACGCGCTCGTGCTGGCGGGCCGTCACCAGCACCCGGTCCGGGTCGGCGGGGTCGGTGGCGGTGTCGACCCAGCAGGGGGCGTCCAGCTCGACGTACCGCAGGAACCGGGTGGTCATGGCGACGGCGCGGGCCGGGCGGGCCGTGGACGCCGTGTGCGCGGCCTGACGTGCGGCGTCGAGCAGCAGCATGCCGGGGACGTGGTCGACCGGGTGGTCGAAGAGGATGGGGTGGCCCGTGTCCACGCGCAGCCGGTGGCGCCCCGGGACACCCGTCGGCGACAGGACGACGTCGTCCGGCCGATCGCGCCCCGCCGCTCGCGCCGGCAGCGGCGCGGCCGGGTCGAGGCGGCTGCCGAGCGCGCGCTCCAGATCGGCGTACCGCCCGCGCAGCCGCCGGTAGACCGTGCCGGGCTGGATGGCGAACCGGGTGGTCGCGGTGCCTATGAGCGTCCCGCTCCGCAGGGCGCGCAGGTGCACGGTGGCCGCGGCGGTCCGGGTGCCGCGGCGCAGGACGTCGGTGCAGTGGGCGTGCAGGACGATGTCACAGGCGTTGCCGCCGGCCGCGGGGACGTCGGTGAGGGCGTAGTCGTAGGTCTCCCACAGCAGGTGGTGGCCGAGGGGGACGTCGTAGGCCTCGTGCGAGAGCATGGGCAGACACTGCCGGACGGTCTCGCTGAACAGCAGCGGATCGACACCGTCCGCCCCGGTCGCGTAGAAGGAGTGGGCCGCGGGCCAGCGGGCCTTGATCAGGAAACCGTCGGGCCCCGTGCGCCGCCAGGAGGTGAGGAGTGTCTCGTCGGCGTTGTGCTTGTGGACATGCCGCTGCGGAACGGGAGCCCATGATGACACTGCCGGGTCCTGGGCGGTCCGGATCACGGTGTTGCACCTCTTCTCGGGCAGGACGGACCGTGCGGGCAGGGGTGGTGCCCGCATCGGTGATCGTCACGACGGGTCAGAGATACTATAAAGGGCGATCGTTTTGTTTCTTGTCCCGCGCCTGTCCTTCCTGGCGTTGTCACTTCTCTCACAGACACGGAGCTACTCGATGACACGGCCCAAGCAGGAGCGCGCGGTGCGCACCCGGGAGGCGATCCTGATGGCGGCGGCAGAGGTGTTCGACGAGTTCGGGTACTCGGCCGCCGGAGTCAGCAAGATCCTGCAGCGAGCCGGGGTCACCCAGGGCGCGATGTACTTCCACTTCAAGTCGAAGGAGGACCTCGGCCGCGCGGTGCTGACGGAGCAGGCCGCCACGCTCACGCTGCCCCGCACCCCGGCCGGACTGCAGCAGCTGATCGACCTCACCCTGTACCTGAGCTTCGAACTGCAGAGCAACGTACTGCTGCGGGCCGGAGTACGGCTCGCCGTGGAACAGGGCGAGGCGGGGCTGTGGGACTTCACCGTCTACCGCATGTGGATCGACCTGTTCCGCAGCGAGCTGGACGTCGCCGAGGAGCGCGGCGAACTGCTGCCCCAGGTCTCCCGCACCGAGTTCGCCCGGGTCCTCGTCGCCTCCTTCACCGGCACCCAGCTGATGTCCCACCTGGAGTCCGGGCGGCGTGAACTGCCCCAGCAGATCGCCCTGCTGTGGAACTACCTGCTGCCGGGCATCGCCACGCCCGCGGCCCTGGCGCGCCTCACCGTGGACGTCGAGCGCGGGAAGGCCATGCTGTGACCCGGATACTGCTGACCGGCGCCACCGGCTTCGTCGGCTCCACCGTGCTGCGCGCCCTGGCCCGGTCCCGCCGCGGCGGGAGCGGCCCCGCCGTACGGGCCGTCGCCCGTGCCGCCCCCGCGGGACAGGAGGCACTGCCCGGAGTGGAGTGGGCGCGCGCCGATCTCACCGACCCGGCGTCGCTGCGCGGCCTCGGCGCGGGGTGCGACGTGCTGCTGCACCTGGCCGCACGGGTCGGCGGCGACGCCGGGGACTGCGCCGCGGTGAACGTGGGCGGCACCTCCGCGCTGCTCGCCGAGGCCCGTCGGGCGGGGATCGGGCGGATCGTCCTGCTGTCCACGGCCGCGGTGTACGGCGCCGGTCCGCACCGGGGCATCACGGTCGACGAGGTGGCGCCCGCCCCGGTGTCCGAGGCCAGCCGCACCCGGCTCGCCGCCGAGCGCCTGGTGCTGGCGGCCGGGGGCACGGTGCTGCGGCCCGGGCTGATCCTCGGCACCGGCGACCGCTGGGTCGTGCCCGCGCTCGCCGACCTGGTGCGGCGGGTGCCGGCCCGCTGGGACGGCGGGCGGGGTCTGCTGTCCGTGGTGGACGTCCACGACCTCGCCCGGCTGATCGCCGCCCTCGCCCGTACGGAGCGGCTGCCCGGCGGGTGCCGGCACGCGAGCCACCCGGTCCCCGTGCGCGTCGGCGATCTGCTCGACGCACTGGCCGGTCACGGGGCGTTGCCCGAAGTCCCCGAGCGGCACTGGCCGTTGGAGCGGTGCCTGGCCGAGCTGTCCCGCTCACCGGGGTGGGTCAGCGAGCGTCAGTTCCGGCTGCTGGCGGAGGACCACTGGTACGACAGCCGGGAGATCTGGCGGCTCGCGGACGTCCCGCCCGGGCCGGGGCCGCTCGCGGGTCTCGCCGGTGCGGCGCACTGGTACCGCGGCCTGCTCGTCGCGTAGCCGTTCCTCGTTCTGCTTCGGCGACGGCCGGCGGCCCCTCGGTATGATCAAGACCACCTTTACAAAACGATCGCTCTGTTTGTAGTTTAAAGCAGTGATCAGTGAACACGTCGCAGACATAGGCATGCGCCATCTGCGGGCCTTCCTCGTGCTCGCGGAGCACCTGAGCTTCACCCGGGCCGCCGCCTCGCTGCACACCACCCAGCCGTCGCTGACCCGCTCCATCCACCGGCTCGAAGAGGCCCTGGGGGCCCAGCTCTTCCACCGCACCACACGCACGGTCCGGCTCAGCGAATCGGGCGCGCTGCTGCGGGAGGAGCTGCGGGAACTGCTGCCCCGCCTGGAGTCGGCCCTCAGCCCCCAGCACGACATCCAGACCCTGCGGATCGGCTTCAGCTGGCTCTTTCCCGACGAACTCCTGCAGGACGCGATCGTCGGGTTCGAGCGGGCCTACGGCATCCCCGTGGACCTCGTGCGGCGGGACGAGCGCTGCGCCGGCCTGGAGGAGGGAGCGGTCCAGCTCGCCGTCCTGCGCGGCCGGCAGACCGCGCGGGGGCTGCGCACCGTGCGGATCGCCGAGGAGCAACGCGTCGCCGCGGTCGCCCGCCGCTCGCCGCTCGCGCGCCGGCGCTGCGTGCCCTGGAAGGAGCTGGCCCAGCACCCCGTGCTGATCAACACCATCAGCGGGGCCACCCAGCTGCACGACTGGCCGCAGGAGGCCCGGCCCGCCGACGTGCTGCTGTGCGGCGGCTTCACCGAGTGGCTGGAGCTGATCGCCGCCGGTCACGGCGTCGGGGTCGTGCCCGACCTGGCGCTGCGCCGCAATCCGCACCCGGGTGTCCGGTTCATCCCGCTCACCGGGGCCCCTCCCATGCCCCTGTGGCTGGCCCGCCCGGCCACCGGTGCCCACCCCCTGGCCCTGCGCTTCATGGAACGTGCCGTCACCGCACGCCCCCGAACGGCCGCCTGAGACTTCCCCGACGACCCGCCCGCACGTGGGTGGCTCCTGCGGCGGGCCCCGGTGAGCGCTTCGGGTGCGCTCCGCGGTCAGGGCAGGGGGCGGGTGGTCATTCGCCCCGCCAGGCCGCGATCGCCAGGTCGTAGCGTTCCAGGGAGCGCTCGATCACCGCGCGGCCCGCCGCGGGCAGGAGGGTCAGGACCCGGTCGACTCCGGCCCGTTCGGCGCGCTCCAGGATGTGCGGGTCGTGCGGCACGCCGGCGAGGACCACCGGCACGGGTCCCCGGCCGGCCTCCTCGGCCCTGCCGCGCAGCTCGGGGATGCGCCGCAGGGTCCGGGAGAAGGTCTCCTCGTCGCCGAAGTCGGGAAGCCAGCCGTCGCCGTAGGTCAGGACCCGCTCCAGGACCCGCGGCCCCATGCCGCCCACCAGCACCGGAGGATGCGGCCACTGCGCCGGTTTCGGCCAGGACCACACCCCCTCGAAGCGGACGTGCTCACCGGCGTACGAGGCCTCGCGCCCGGTCCAGATCGCGCGGATGGCCTCCACGTGCTCGCGCATCCGCCCGAAGCGGCGATCCGGGTCCACGCCGTGGTGACGCATCTCGTCCGTCGCCCAGCCGGCGCCGACCCCGAAGTCGACCCGCCCGCCCGACAGATGGTCGACGCTGGCGACGGTCTTGGCCAGCACCAGCGGGTCGTGCTGGGCCACCAGGCAGATCGCACTGCCCACCCGCAGCGAGCGGGTGGCGCAGGCCGCGGCCGTCGCGGCCACGAACGGATCCAGCGTCTCCCGGAACTTGTGCGGCATCCGGGCCCCCTGGGGGCCCGCCACCGCGTGCGTGTGCTCGGCGAAGTACAGGGCCGCGTGCCCGTGCTCCTCCAGCAGCCGGGCCAGCGGCCCCGGCGGCATGGTGGCGGGAGTGGCGAACACCGAGGCGCCGGTTTGCATGAGGTCAGCTCCGATACAAGCGAGTGCGTGAGGGGGAGGGGCCGGCGGGGGCCGCGGGCCTGGGGCCCGGGCGCCCCGCCGGTGCCGCCGCCGGGGGGAGGTCAGACCCCGGCGGCGGGGCTGTCACGCGCCGAGCCGGGTCACCGCCCGCGCGAGAGCCTTCAGCAGCGAGGAGGCCCGCTTGTCGTCGGGGCCCACCGCGATGAGCCGGTTGGTGATGTAGGAGACGCCGACACCCGCGCCGGGCCAGGCCAGGTGGGCCGAACCGCCGCCGCCGTCATGCCCGAAGGAGTCGCCGTCCACGCCGTCGCGCGGGGTGGCCCGCAGCCGGAAGCCCGCACCGCCGTACACCATGCGGATGTCGATGAGCGGATCCGTCTTGCGCACGTACTCGCGCCGCGCGTCGTCCAGCACCTCGCGCGACAGCAGGAGGTGCTCCTCCCCGGGCGCGCGCACCGAGTCGGCGGCCAGGATGGCGTACAGCCGCGAGATGGCCCGTGCCGTGCCGATGACGTTGGCCGCGGGGATCAGCGCGGTACGCCGCTCCGGGCGGTTCCAGACCATCTCCTCGTGCGGGAAGGGGACCGGGTTCTGCCAGATCCGCTGGGTCATCGGATCCTCGCTGGTGAAGAACCCGGTGTACTGCTCCAGGAAGTGCGCCCCGTACTCCAGTTGCGCCACCTCGTCCGCGCGGTCGGCCCGGATGCCGAAGGCCATGTCGAGGCCGTGCGGGACGGCGACCTCCTCGGCGAAGAACCGGTCGATGGAACGCCCGTCCACCCGGCGCACCACCTCGCCGGCGATCCAGCCCGCCGTGTAGGGGCCGTACAGGATGCCCGCGGCCCGCTCGTCCTCCTCCGGCGCCTGCTCGGCGATGAGCCGCGCCATGGCCACGGGGTCGGTGATGTCGTCCTGCCCGAGCGGCGCCCGGACGCCGGGCAGGCCCGCCGTGTACGACATCACCTGCCGCAGAGTGATGCGGTCCTTGCCGTGCCGGGCGAACTCGGGCCAGTAGTGGGCGACGGGGGTGTCCCAGTCGATCAGGCCCTTCTGGACGGCGACGAGCAGCGTGATCGCCACGATGCCCTTGCTGCCCGAGAAGATCAGCGACTTGGTGCCGGGCTCCCAGGGGCGGCCGGTGGCGGAGTCGGCCGTGCCGCCCCAGATGTCCACCACCTTCTCGCCTCGCCACCAGGCACAGAAGGCGCCGCCGAGTTCGTCCCGCTCCTCCAGGTTGCGGCCGAACTCCTCGTGCACCTCCTCGAATCCCTCGGCGACGGAACCGAAGACGGCCGGGCCGGTGACGGCGGGCGGGGCGTCGGGGACGGTGGTCTCGGGCGCGGTGGTCATGGGTGCGCACACTCCTTCAAGTGCGGGGAGAACAAGGTGGGTTGAGACGTGGGACGCCGGCTCGGGCGTGCCGCTGCCGGGTACCGGGGGACCGGTGCGAGGCGGCGGGGTGCGGGCAGCCGGACACGGGCCGGCCGGGTGCGGGGCAGCCTGGCGCCGGGCGGCCGGACACGGGGCGGCCGAGTGCCGGGCGGCCTGGCGCCGGGCGGCCGGACACGGGGCGGCCGAGGGGGCAGCCCGGGACAAGGCAAGGTGGCCGAGTGCCGGGCGGCCTATGGGGCAGCCGGGGACGGGGTGGCCGCGTACGGGGCGGCGGGCTGCAGAGCGAGGTGGAGGGCGGCGTGATCCGCACCGGTCAGTGTCACCTCGCGCAGGTCGCGCACGCGCAGCAGGCCCTCGGCCGCCGGGCCCCGGTGGGCGCCGACCACCACGGGGGTGGCACCCGCGGCAACCGCCGCGCGCAGTCCGGCCTCGGCGTCCTCGAAGACCACCGTCGCGGCGGCCGGCACCCGCAGGGCGGCAGCCGCGGCCAGATAGCCCTCCGGGCTCGGCTTGCCCTCCCGCACGTCGTCGGCGCTGATCAGCAGGGGCGGCAGCGGCAGCCCGGCCGCCGCCATCCGGCGGTGTGTCAGCTCGCGTCCGGCTGAGGTCACCACCGCCCAGCGGTCCTCGGGCAGTGCGGCCAGCAGCTCCGGCGCGCCCGGCACCGCGACGACGCCCTCGACGTCCTCGACCTCCTCGGCGACGAGCCGCGCCGTCTCGGCCGCCACGTCGACGCCCGCGGGGGCGTACCGCGCCACGGTCTCGCCGGTGCGGCGGCCGTGGGCGGTGGCGAGGATCCGCTCGGCGTCGAGCCCGTGCCGCCGTGCGAAACGGCGCCAGGTCCGCTCGACCACCACGGTGGAGTCGACCAGGGTGCCGTCCATGTCGAAGAGCAGGGCGTGCGGGGTGAGTGTGCGGTACGGCGTCATAGGTCTGCCTCGTTCAGGTGGGTGGGGGTCCCGGCCGGCGGCACGGGCCGGGCTGTGCGGGGGCGGGCCCGGGTTCGCGCGCGGGTCCACACGAGGTCGCGCAGCGGCTGGGTGGTGTCCCCGTCGCGGTAGTCGTTCTCCAGGACCAGGGCGCGCGGGGCGGGGCCGTGGGCGGCGACGGCGTCGAGCACGTCGTCCAGCCGGCCCTCCCCCGTGCCGAGCGCGGCGCTCACCGCAGTGCCGGGGCGGCCGTCCTTGAGGTGGATCTGGTCGGCGAGGTACGGCCCGACGGCCCTCACCCAGCGCACGGGATCATGCCCGGCCACGCACAGGTTGTACGGGTCGAGCAGCAGCCGGAACCCCGGCGAGCCGACGTCCGCCACCAGGTCGGCGGCGCGCTCACCGTCCAGCACGTTCTCGCTGGCGAGGACGAGCCCGCGGGCGGCGGCCTCGGCCGCTGCCCAGGACAGGATCCGCACGGTGGCCCGGAAGTCCTGCGGGGTCTCGATGGCGCTGCGCCGGAAGCTGGGCACGAACACCAGCGGCACGCCGTAGGCGTCCGCGGCGTCCAGCAGCCGTACGAGCACGGTGCGGGCGAGGGAGGCGTCGGCGCTGTGCGCCGGGGCGCTCAGACCGACGTCGTTCAGGGTGTTGGCGGTCAGCCCGAGCAGCGCGACGCCGGTCTCGGCACTCGCCCGCAGCGCGGCCTCCACCGTGCCCGGGGCGTCGGCCCACGGACCGCGGCCGGGGCCGCCGAGGTCGAGCTGCACGCCGTCGGCACCGAGCCGCGCGGCGCAGCGGACGGCCGCCTCGGCGCCCCGCGCGGGCAGCCGCCAGGAGGCGAGTCCGACGGCGGCCGGCATCGCGGCGGGCCCGGGGGCGCCACGGCCGGGCGATACGGTCATGCGGGGACCTCACTGCTCTCGGAGCCCCGGCGGACCTCGCGGCCCCGCGGGACCGGCCGGACCTCGCGGCTCTGGGAGACGGGGCGGGCCTCGCGTACCGAGTGCCACTGGCCGTGCTCGTCCACGACCAGGCTGTCGCCGTGGTGGCCGGCGGCGGCGCCCGCGCCGACCAGGGCGTGGGCGAGTGGCGCGAACAGCTCCGGACGCATGTAGGCGCCGTAGTCGAAGTCCTCGGGCCGGCGGCGGCGGATCCCGGGCGTGTCCACCATGCCCGCGGGGAGCGCCTGCACGACACGGACGCCGTCCGGGCCCTCCTCCTGGGCGACCGAGTCGAGCAGCGCGCTGCCCGCCGCCTTGGTGGCGGCGTAACCGGAGCGGCCCGGACCGGCGTTGTAGACCACCTCGGAGGAGATGCCGAGGAACAGCCCGGGCCGTGCCCGGCGCAGCGCGGGGAGCGTCGCCGCGAGCGTCAGCCACAGGCCGTGCAGGTTGACCTCGACCTGCCTGCGCCACTCGTCCTCGGCGACGTCCCCGAACGGTGCGCGCCGGGCGCCGTACGACACGGCCGAGTAGCACACGGCGTCGAGGGGGCCGGCCGCGGCACGGGCGAGCGCGGTGCGGGTGGCGTCGGCGTCGGTGAGGTCCAGCGGGGCCCAGCGCAGCAGTTCGGCGTCGTCTCCGCCGGGCCTGGTGCGGCTCAGCACGAGGACGTCGAGACCGGTCCGGGCCCAGGCCTCGGCGACCGCGCGGCCGATTCCGGTCGAGCCGCCGACGACCAGGGCACGGCGGGCGGCGGGCGGCTGCTGGGGGACGGTCATCAGGTCTCCTTGGTGAGCCCGGGGGCAGTGGTGGTGGTCATGGGGGGGTGGGGGACGGATGCCGGTCAGGTGTCGTCCGCCGCGACGCGCACGGCGAGTTTGACCAGGCGGCGCCCCTGCCATGTGCGATCGCGGTGGACCGCCAGGTGCCGCATGATCCGGGCGGCCTCGTCCAGGTCGGCGGCGTGCGTGACCAGGTCGCGGTACCGCTCGGGAGCGGCCGTCAACTCGGCGGCGGCGTCCCGGAGATGGTGATCGGCCACGCCGCGGTGCCCGAAGAGCCGTACCCGCGCTCCGCTGTCGGTGACGGCGTCCTCGATGCGGGGCACGGCCGGCCGGCCGCCGCAGTTGGCCGCGCGCACGGCGGCGAGTCCGACGCCGGGCAGCAGCGGGGACGCGGCGTCGGAGGGCAGTCCGCCGAGCAGGTCGACGGTGAGGTCCCCGGGCACCGCCCGCAGCGCCGTCTCCAGACAGCGCAGCGTCGCGTCGCGGGGTGTGGCCAGCAGGACGGCGACGGGTCCCTCGCCGACCGCCGCCCGCACCGCGTCCGGTCCGTCGGCCGCGCACAGCAGGACGTCCGCCCGGTGGTCGCGGTCCTCGCTCCAGGCGCGCCCGGCCCGCGTGTGATGGACGTGCACGGTACGCACGTCCGCCCCGCGCAGCCGTGCGGCGGCCCGCACGGCCAGATGACCGACCGTGCCGTCGCCGAAGACGAGCA
Organism: Streptomyces sp. NPDC001851; assembly: GCF_040297165.1. Taxonomy (NCBI): domain Bacteria; kingdom Bacillati; phylum Actinomycetota; class Actinomycetes; order Kitasatosporales; family Streptomycetaceae; genus Streptomyces; species Streptomyces sp. NPDC001851. The sequence goes on from NZ_JBEOYR010000025.1 coordinate 74,215, forward strand.
GGGTGTGCAGGGGCGTCCGCTCCAGCACGGAGAACGCGTAGCGCACGGTCGCCAGCGGCTCCAGCAGGGCGGCCAGGTCGCCCGGTACGAGGGGGGCGGGCAGCGGCGTGACGAGGCCCGCGCGCACGGCGGTCGCCGGGATGAGCGCGCGTTCCTGGAGCAGGCCGTCGAGGTGGTGGCCGAGCAGGAAGGACGGGTCCTCGGGGTGGGTCGGGTTGACCGTGACCCGGGTGCCCGGCGCCAGGGCGGGGCCGACGCCGGGGCCGGCGGCGACGACCAGCGCCGATCCCTCGTGCCCGATCACCGGCGCCGGGTCGCCGCGCAGCCCGCGCAGCATCTGCAGGTCCGTCCCGCACACTCCGGCGACCTGCGGGGCGACCAGCACCTCACCGGCCACGGGCTGCGGGGTGGGCCGCAGCTCCACCCGGACCCGGTCGCCCGTACGGACGATCGCACGGTGCAGCGTGGCAGCGGTCATCGGGGGGCTCCTGCAGGGGTTCGTTCGTGAGACCGGGAGGTGGGTACGGCGTGGGCGCCCGGCGGAGTCGGCCGGCGTGTCTCCAGTGCCGCGATGCCCGCGCCGATCAGCGGGTCGGCCTCGCCCGGCCGGGCGACCGTGATGCGGCGGGACGCCCAGTCGGGGTGGTGGTCGGCGGTCAGGTAGAGGCCGCACCGGGTGAGGTGGTCCAGGAGGGCCCGGCGCAGGTGGTCGCCGAGCCCGTACGCCACGCCGCCCGTGAGCACGATCTCGTCGAGCTCCGGGTCCAGGCAGAGCGCGGTGCGCAGGATGTCCGCGAGCGGCTCGGTCGCAGCGGCCAGCAGTTCCCCGGCCATGGCGTCGCCCGCGTCCAGCGCGCCGCGCAGCGCGTCCTCGAATCCGGTCTGCTCCTCGGCCCGGGCCAGCGCCGAGGCCGCCCAGCGCCGCGGGGACCGCGCCCGCAGCAGGCCGGCGACCCGCCGCAGCCCCGGGCCGGAGGCGTACGCGGCGACATGGCCGGGGTGGCCGCAGTCGCAGACGGGCGTCCCGGCGAGGGCCGAGGCCGACGGCCCGGCGGCCGGCAGATGGCCGATCTCGCCCTGCAGCCCGGACTCGTCCACCGGCACGGTCCCGGTGCGCAGGTCCAGGGTGCGGCAGGCGATGCCCGTGCTGACGGTGACCAGGAGCAGTTTGCGCAGGTCCCGGCGGTGGGGTGCGGCGGCCGCGTGGAGCAGGGCCGCCGTGACGTCGTTGACGAGGTGCCAGGTGACGTCGGGCCGGGCAGCGCCGAGCGCGGCGCGCAGATCGTACGGCTCGGTGTGCGCACCCCACAGCGGGGCGGAGGCGAACACCGTCCCGGTGCGGTGGTCGAGCGCCGCGCCGAACGACACCCCGGCACGGTCCACGCCCGCCGGGACGGCCGCGCACAGCGCCTCGGTCATCAGACCGCGCAACCGGCCGACGGACAGGGTGGGATGGGTCCGCCGGCTGGGCGAGGGCCCGTCGGTCAGGTCCCGCACCCCGCACCCGGGCGACCAGAGGGCGTGCCGCAAGCGGGTACCGCCGACGTCGACCACCGCGATGTCCGGACCACCGTCCCCGCGATCGCCGCTGCCGCCGGTGCGGTCGCCGTCGCCGGTGCCGGGTCGTCCGAGTCCCGCGCGCGGCTGCGTCGTTCCCGGTGTCCCGGCGCTCCCGATCGCCGCCGTCACGACGCGGTGGCCAGCAGCACGGAGTCCCCGGCGGCGCCGAGGTCCTCGGCCCGCTGCCGGACGAACTCCCGGGCCCGGTCCAGCTCGTCGCGGGTGAGGTCGTTGACGAACCGCACCCGGCCGATGCCGTCGGTGAGCGGTACCCGCTGCAGGCCGTCCCGGTGCTTGATCGCGTCCCGCAGGGCCTCCTGGAGCAGGTCGGTGGTGAACACGGCGTGGGTGAGGGGCAGTCCGGCGCTGTGCAGCAGGCGCAGCGCGCGGTCGGTGTCCTCGGCGGACAGCAGCCCGCGGTGGTGGGCCAGGGCGACACAGATCGCCATGTCGGCGGCGACCGCCTCACCGTGCAGCAGAGGCGGGTCGGCGCGCAGTTCGAGGGAGGGGCTGAAGGTGTGGCCGTAGTCGACCGACCGCTCCAGCACCTGCTCCCACAGGTTCGGCTCCAGTTCGTCGAGCATCCCGGCGATGGCGCGGGAGATCACCTCGGTGGCGGCGGCGCCGCCCGCGGCGAGGCCCTGCGGGCCGGTGTCCGCAACGGTGGCCTCCAGCAGCCGGAACAGCGCCGCGTCCTTGACCAGGGCCATCTTGATGATCTCGGCGGTGCCGTTGACGATGTGCCGCGGCTCGACGGTGGTGAGGAACTCCGGGTCGATCAGCGCCGTCTCAGGCGCGTAGTAGGTGCCCAGCCGGTTCTTGTGCGTGCCGTGGTTGACGCCGGTCTTGACGCCGATGCCCGCGTCGATCTGGCCGAGCAGCGTGGTGGGGACCCGGACGTAGGGGACCCCGCGCCGGTACAGGCTGGCGGCGAACCCGGCGACGTCCAGGACCACGCCGCCGCCGACGGCGACGACCTTCTCGGTGCGGCGCAGCAGGCCCATCGCGGTCATCGCCTCGGTCACCTCGACGGCGCTGTCGAGATGCTTGGCCGCCTCGTCGCCGGGCAGGACCTTCCAGAAGGACTCCACGCGCCAGGTGTCGAGGTAGGCGCGGATCCGCTCGCCGTAGAGGGTGTGCACCTTGTCGTCGACGACCACCAGGCAGCGGGTCGGGCGCTGGCCGTCGCCGCCGCAGGCCCGGGCGAGCGCGGGGTTGTCCGGGTCCAGCAGCCCGCGGACGACGGTGACGTCGTAGCCGACGGGCTCACGGGACTGCACCCGCCAGGTCAGGCCGGGCGGCTTGGGCAGGTCGGCGGGGGTGCCGAGGGCGGCGGTGGGGGTGGGGGCGGGGGTGGTGACAGACATGCGTCGTCGCTCCTGGGGGAGTTCCGGAAGAGAAGTCGAAGGGGAGGAGGTCAAGCGCGCACGGACTGGCGGTGCCGGAAGACGTCACGCGGGTCCCAGCGCCGCTTGACCTCCTGCAGCCGGCGGTAGTTGCCCTTGTAGTAGAGGTCGTGCCAGGGCACGGACGACCGGTTGTGGCGGGCGTCGGAGAGGTCGGCGTCGGGATAGTTCACGTAGCAGCCGTCGGTGCGCTCGCCGGGGACCGGCACTCCGCCGGTGGCGGCGTACACGTCGGCGTAGATGCCGCGCACCCAGGCGATGTTGGCCGCGTCGTCGCTCTCGTCGTACCAGTACGTCTCGTAGGTGACCTTCATGACGGAGTCGCGCTGGGCCACGGCCGTCGCGTCCGGGGCGACGTCGGCGATCCGGCCGGCCGTGGACGGGATGACCAGTCCGGCGATCTTCGCGTGCTGCGGTGAACGGGTGAGGTGGCCGTAGATCGTCTCGATCTGCTCGCGGGTGAAGCGTTTGCGGTGGAACGCCGACTTGTGCTTGCCGCGCATGTTGGGGTCGGTCTGGGTGGGGCTGACCGTGCCCACGTAGCGGGTGGCGCGCAGCCAGGGCAGTCGCTGTGTGGTGGCGTACGTCGACCGGTGGGTGGCACCGGTCCGCTCGGGCACGCCCGGGCTGTCGGTGACGCCCAGGGCCCGGTTGAGGGTGGTGAGGAAGCCGGTCAGCAGCCGCGGGGCGTCCGGGACCGTCGCGTCGAGCTGGGCGATCAGGGAGATGTCGCCGGTCGACTGGTGATTGGGCATCAGCCACACGCACATGTCCCGGTACGGGGAGGAGGTCGCGCTGTGCCGCTCCAGCCAGGAGCCGTACGCGTCCAGCAGCTCGATGAACCCGGCCTTGCTGACGTCCTCCCAGGGCCAGGACGCCATCGTGACGTACACCTCGGCCGGCGGCTTCGGCAGCAGCGCCCCGGGGTCCCGGCCGGCGCTGCCGGGGGTGCGGAACCAGTACCGGGTGATGACCCCGAAGTTCCCGCCGCCGGCGCCGGTGTGCGCCCAGAACAGGTCGTGGTGCGGGTCGCCGGGGTCGCGGCTCGCGACGACGGTGCGGGCCCGGCCCGAGGCGTCGACGACCACGACCTCCACGGCGTGCAGATGGTCGACGGTCAGGCCGTGGGCGCGGGAGAGCATGCCGTAGCCGCCGCCGCTGACATGGCCGCCCACGCCGACGGAATAGCAGGCGCCGCCGGGAATGGTGACGCCCCAGCCCTCGTAAAGGGATTCATAGACGTTCAGCAGCGTGGCGCCGCCCTCGACGGCGAATGCCCCGCGTTCCTCGTCGAAGGAAACGGAATTCATCCGGGACATGTTGATGACGACGTCGACGTCGGAATTGAAGACGAAGTCCTCGAAACAGTGGCCGCCGCCGCGGATGCTGATGCGCTTGCCGCGGTCCACCGCGTCCTGCACCAGGGCGACCACCTGACGCGTCGTCGTGGGCAGCGCGATGCGCTCCGGCCTCGCGGTGAAGCGCTGGTTCAGGCCGCTCGTCAGGTCGGCGTACCGTGCGTCGTCCGGTGTCACGGTGACCGGGTCGGCGCTCGCGGCGGAGGGTCCGGCCGCGGCGGCGGACGCCGGCGCGAGGCCGATACCAGCGGCGGCGCCCGACCCCGTGACCAACAGGCGGCGCCGGCTCAATGAACTCATGTGAAGAAAGCCCCCGTTCACATTCGAGTCACGCTCGGGTGATCGCGAACAACGTAGAACGCGCCCGAGCGGGGCGACAAATACGGGATCCGCGGGACCTATACGGCGTTCGTATCGCGCGCCCCGGCTATACGGAAGCCGTAACAGAAGCGGCCCGGATGGAGAGGGAAGTTTCCCCTCCGCACCGCCCGGTCACCGGTGCCGGAAATTCCGACTGATGCGTCTGGCGGAAAAGTTGCGTACCCTCTCGCCATGGCAGCCCGGGACCTTCAGGAGCGGATCAAGAAGCTGATCGTCGACCGGCGGCTGCCCTCGGGCGCCCCGCTGCCGACCGAGCCCGAGCTGATGGAGCACCTCGGCGCGAGCCGGAACTCGGTGCGCGAGGCCCTGAAGGCGCTGCAGGCGATGGGGATCGTGGAGATCCGGCACGGCTTCGGGACGTACGTCGGCTCCATGTCGTTCGCCCCCTTGATTGAGGGGCTGGCCTTCCGCACGGTCGCCGGGCACTACCGGGGCGAGGACTCCCTGCTGCAGCTGCTGGAGCTGCGCGAGGCGGTGGAGACCGGGCTGGTCTCCCGGCTGGCCGGGCGGCTGCCCGAGGCGGACCTCGTTGAACTGGACGCCCTTGTCCGACGTATGGAGCAGGAGGCCGCGCAGGGAGCCGGCCTCGCCGAGACCGACCGGGCCTTTCACGCCACCCTCTACCGGGGGCTGGACAACGTGCTGCTGAGCGAGGTGCTGGAGGCGTTCTGGGACGCCTTCCACCGGGTGCGGCGGGATCTGGTGGACGTGCCGCAGGACCCCAGGGTCACCTGCCGCCAGCACCGGGAGATCGTGGACGCGGTCCGGTCCGGCGACTCACTGCGGGCGGAGGAGGCCATAAGGGACCACTTCGGCAACATCCGTGCCCGCCTCTCCACCACCGGCGCACCCCCGCCTCGCGAGCCCCACAATGAACGGGTTTGACCGGTAAACAGATCGTTTCGCGTCTTGCGATCATGCGGAGCGCCGTAGAACCCTGGATGCCCAAGCTGCCGCCGTTTCGCGGCAGTTGAGGGGAAGCAAACGGTTGCGGTACGGCGGGGAGGGGGCCCCGCTCATGAATCGATGCCGAGGGGGGCATCATGCAACCGGAAGGTCGCCGTCCCATGTCCATGAGGTGGGGAGGACGTGGGGGCTGCGAGCCACCACAGCGACACGACACGCGGTCACCTGCGTGTGGGGGGAATGACTCATGACGTCGACGCCGCCGGGCGCCGGACCGAGCCACGCTCACAACGACCCGTCACACACCACACAGCTCAGGGCGGTCACACACCGGACCGGCCAGTTGCGCCGGATGAGGAACAGCCTGCCGAGATACGACTACGAGCACTACAGCCGGCTCGCGGGCCCCCTCACCCAGCCCGACCCGGCCACGCCGTACAGGGTGCAGTACCGGTCGCTGCTCTCGCAGGAGCCGCACCGCATCCGCGCCGCGCTCATGCTGGGCGCGGCCCCCGTGCTCTCCCTGGTCCTGCTGTTCTGGCTGCTCCAGCCCGAGCACTGGACCGAACGCGACTATCCCGCCCACGACTTCCTGCCGGCCCTCGACACCGTCATGCTCGTCTCGATCGGCCTGATCGAGTTCTTCCGCTGCATGAACGTGCTGTCCAACGCGCACGCCACCCTCGTCGCCCGCGACCCGATACCCGTCGTCCCCGAGACCGGCACCCGCGTCGCCTTCCTCACCTCCTTCGTGCCCGGCAAGGAGCCGCTGGAGATGGTCACCAAGACCCTGGAGGCGGCCGTGCGGCTCCGCCACCGGGGGCTGCTGCACGTGTGGCTGCTGGACGAGGGCGACGACCCGGCCGTCAAGGAGGTCTGCGCCCGGCTCGGCGTGCACCACTTCTCCCGCAAGGGCGTCACGCGGTGGAACCAGCCCGCGGGACCGCACCGGGCGAAGACCAAGCACGGCAACTACAACGCCTGGCTGGAGGCGCACGGCGACGACTACGACTTCTTCGCCTCCGTCGACACCGACCACGTGCCGCTGCCCAACTACCTGGAGCGGATGCTCGGTTACTTCCGCGACCCGGACGTCGGCTTCGTCATCGGCCCCCAGGTGTACGGCAACTACGACACGTTCGTCACCAAGGCCGCCGAGTCCCAGCAGTTCCTCTTCCACGCCCTGATCCAGCGCGCCGGCAACCGCTACGGCGCCCCGATGTTCGTCGGCACCTCCAACGCCGTACGCATCAGGGCGCTCAAGCAGATCGGCGGCCTGTACGACTCCATCACCGAGGACATGGCGACGGGCTTCGAGATGCACCGCGCCAAGAACCCGGCGACCGGGCGGAAGTGGAAGTCCGTCTACACCCCGGACGTGCTCGCCGTCGGTGAGGGCCCGAACGCCTGGACCGACTTCTTCACCCAGCAGCTGCGCTGGTCCCGGGGCACGTACGAGACGATCCTCAAGCAGTACTGGAAGGGCCTGTTCACGCTGGGGCCGGGCAAGCTCTTCAACTACACGATGATGATCATCTTCTACCCGATGTCCGCCCTCAACTGGATCCTCGCCGCGCTGAGCTGCGCGCTGTTCCTGGGCCTGGGCGCCTCGGGCGTGAACATCGACCCGACCGTGTGGCTGATGCTGTACGGCAACGCGTCCGCCCTCCAGATCGGCCTGTACGTCTGGAACCGGCGACACAACGTCTCCCCGCACGAGCCGGAGGGCTCCGGCGGTGTCGCGGGCATGGTGATGTCCGCCCTGTCCGCGCCCGTCTACGCGCGCTCCCTCATGGACGCCGTGCTGCGCCGCAGGAGCAAGTTCGTGGTGACGCCCAAGGGCGAGTCGGCGAGCCCCGACACGCTGTTCGGGACCTTCCGGATCCACTGGTTCTTCATCCTGGTCTTCGCCGGATCGCTCGCGGCCGGCTTCGCGTTCGGGCACTCCCACCCCGCGATGATCACCTGGGCGTGCTTCGCGCTGCTGATCACCGCCTCGCCGATCTTCGCCTGGCAGTACACGCTGCGGCAGGAGAAGCGGAAGCCGAGGCCGGCGGCGGCCGGGCCGGTCACCGAACCGCAGGACGCGGTACCGGCGCCGTACGCGGCCCACGCCCCCCAGCAGCGGCCCTCCTGGGTGGCGGCCGCGCAGGGCGGCTCGGCCGGGGACGACGAACAGACCATGCAGATCGCCCTTGGCGGACTTGGGGGACGTAGCGAATGAAGGACCAGGCAGGCCGCCGTCGCGCCCGTCGGCTCGCGATCGGTACGGCGGTGGTGCTCGCGCTGGCCGGGATGAACGGGCCGTGGGTGTACCGCTTCGGCACCGCGCAGTACCACCAGTACAAGATCAACAGACCCGAGTACAAGGCCGAGAACGGCCACTGGGACATCATCGAGTTCCCGCCGGAGTACCGCCAGGACACCATCCACGCGGCGCTGCTGCACACCGGCAAGGTGCTGCTGGTCGCGGGTTCCGGCAACAACCAGGACAACTTCGACAAGAAGAGGTTCGACACCCGGATCTGGGACCCGGTCAAGGGCACGATCAAGAAGATCCCCACGCCCAACGACCTGTTCTGCACCGGCCACACCCAGCTCGCCAACGGCAATCTGCTGATCGCGGGCGGCACCAAGCGGTACGAGAAGCTCAAGGGAGACGTCACCAAGGCCGGCGGCCTGATGATCGTCCACAACGAGAACCCGGACAGGCCGATCACGCTGCCCGCGGGCACGGCGTTCACCGGGCGGGCCAACGGCAAGACCTTCGTGTCCAAGGACCCGGTGCTCGTCCCGCGGGCGAAGAAGGTCTTCGACCCGAGGACCGGCGCGTTCCTGCGCAACGACCCCGGCCTGGGGCGGATCTACGTCGAGGCGCAGAAGAGCGGCACCCGGTACGAGACCGGCACCCAGGACAACTACCGGATCCAGGGGCTGACCGGCGTCGACGCGCGCAACACCTACGGCATCGCGCAGAAGCTCGCCCTCGACAAGAAGGACTTCCAGGGCATCCGGGACGCCTATGAGTTCGATCCGGTCGCCGAGCGGTACATCAAGGTCGACCCGATGAACGAGGCCCGCTGGTACCCGACGCTCACCACGCTGTCGGACGGCAGGATCCTCAGTGTCTCCGGCCTGGACGACATCGGTCAGCTGGTGCCGGGCAAGAACGAGATCTTCGACCCCAAGACGGAGAAGTGGACGTACACGAAGAAGATCCGGCAGTTCCCGACGTATCCGGCGCTGTTCCTGATGCAGAACGGGAAGATCTTCTACTCGGGGTCGAATGCCGGGTACGGGCCGGACAACGTGGGCCGTGACCCCGGGATCTGGGACGTGGACACGAACACGTTCACCAAGCTGCCCGGGCTCAGCGATCCGAACATGATGGAGACCTCCGGGACCGTGCTGCTGCCTCCGGCGCAGAACGAGAGGTTCATGGTGATCGGGGGCGGCGGTGTCGGCGAGTCCCCGCTGTCGAGCAGGAAGACACGGCTGATCGGCCTGAAGGCCCCGCACCCGGAGTTCGCGGACGGGCCCGAGCTGGAGAAGGGGACCCGGTACCCGCAGTCCTCGATCCTGCCCGACGACACGGTCCTGGTGTCCGGCGGCTCGGAGGACTACCGGGGGCGCGGCGACTCCAACATCCTCCAGGCACGGCTGTACCACCCCGACAGCAACAGCTTCACGCAGGTCGCCGATCCGCTGGTGGGGCGGAACTACCACTCCGGGTCGATCCTGCTGCCGGACGGGCGGGTGATGTTCTTCGGGTCCGACTCGCTGTACGGCGACAAGGCGAACACGAAGCCGGGGAAGTTCGAGCAGCGGATCGAGATCTACACGCCGCCCTACCTGTACCGGGACGCGCGGCCGTCCTTGAGCGGGGGCCCGCAGACGATCGCCCGGGGCGCTTCGGGGACGTTCACGTCGAAGCACGCGGCCGGCATCAAGAAGGTACGGCTGATCCGGCCGAGTGCTTCGACGCATGTGACGGATGTGGACCAGCGGTCGATCGCGCTGGACTTCAGGACGGCCGGGGACAGGATCACGGTGACCGTTCCCGGGAACCGGAACCTGGTGCAGTCCGGGTGGTACATGCTCTTCGTGGACGACGACCAGGGGACGCCGTCCACGGCGCAGTGGGTGAAGGTGCCGTAGTCACTCGCTGTTCCTGGCCAGGGCGAGTGCGTAACTCGCCCACCACTCCCCTGCCTTCGGGCCTCCCTTGCACGTGCCGTCGGACTCCCCGGGGCGCTTGACCCACAGGTAGGCGTCCACCAGGGGGTCGGCCGTCCTCGTCGTCGGGGTCTCGCCCAGGGCCCGGTCCGGTGGGTTGCACCAGCGCTGGGCCGGGTCGCCGCCCGTGTAGGGGCCGTTGCCGTTGCGGCTGGTGTCGATGACGAAGTGCTTGCCGCCCACCTTCGCGGAGAGCTGCTTGCCGTAGCCGGTGGAGTCCTGGGTGGAGTAGAAGTTGGAGACGTTGACGGCGAAGCCGTCGGCCCGGTCGACGCCCGCCTGCTGGAGGGGCTGGTAGATCTGGTCGGGGTGGCCCCAGCCGGCGTTGCCCGCGTCCAGGTAGACCTTGGTGTTCTTCAGGGACTTGAGCGTGGCGATCGCGCCCTTGAGGAGGTCGTAGCGCTCCTCGCGGAACTGGGCCGGGGTGCAGCCGTCCACGAGGTGCAGGACGGCGTCGGGTTCGAGGACGACCATCGCGGGGCGGTCGCCGATGCCCCGGGCCACGCCGTCGATCCAGGCGCGGTAGGCGTTGCCGTCGGCGGCGCCGCCCCGGGAGTACTGGCCGCAGTCGCGGTGCGGGATGTTGTAGAGGACGAGCAGGGCCGTGCGGTCCGACTTCTCGGCGGCCTCCGTGAAGCCGCGGGCCTCGTTCTCCGGGTTCTCGGGGCCGATCCACTCGCCCACCGGCTGCTCGGCGATCTTCCTGATCTGCTCGGCCTCGGACTTCTTGCCGGACTTGGCGTAGGCGGCGAGCTGGCGGGCCGCAGTGCCGTCCGGGTTGACCCAGAACGGGTCGGCGGCCTTGGGCTGCTGGGTGACACGGGCCGCCGGGTCCCCGTTCCCGGCTCCGCCTCCGGCTCCGCTTCCGGAGGAGCATCCGGCCAGCAGCAGTGCCGCCCCCAGCGCCACCACCGCCGACGCGCGCGCGGAAGAACGGGCCCCCCTGCTGACGTCCATACGCATCCCCCTGCCCCCCGGGTGAAACCGGTCAGGGGGCCAATCGTGGCATATCCGGCCGGTGCGTCACGAGGTCGCGTGGCGGGGCGTACGGGGGTCAGCGGATGGTTTTGGTGAGGTATGCGGAGACCACCACGTTGGCCGTGTAGGCGTGCCCGGCGCGGTCGAAGGCTCCACCGCAGGTGATCAGGCGCAGCTCGGCACGGCCGGGCCGGTGGGGGCCGTAGGCCTGGTCGGCGTCGAAGCCGGCGCGGGGCAGGACGCGGACGTCGTCGATGGTGAACTCGGCGACCGTGCCGTCCGAGCGGACCACCCGGACCGTCTCGCCGGGCCGGAGCGTGCTGAGCTGGTAGAAGACCGCGGGCCGGGTGGCGGTGTCGACGTGCCCGACCAGAAGCGCCGCGCCCTGGGCGCCGGGGGCGGTGCCGGCGCCGTACCAGCCGACCACACCCGGCTGGTCGAGGGGCGGCGGGTCGACGGCACCCTGGGCGTCCAGACCCCGGCTCACCACCGGTGCCCGCACCCGCAGCACGGGGATGTCCACCCGCTGGGGCACGGCGTCCCTGAGCGGCGTGGCCGGGCGGGGCAGCCGGTCGGGGTCGGCGGGGCGGAGGACGAACAGGTCACCGGTGGCGGGTCCGTCCGTGCCGTGCGGTACGCCGGTCAGCGAGCGCCCCCACAGCCACAGCCCGAGCAGCAGCAGCGCCCAGATGAGGCCGGTGAGGAGCCATCCGGTGACGGAGGCGCGTCCGCGGTCGCCGGACATGGGCCGTTTCAGCGCGGACGACGGGCGCGGCGGGCGCCGAGCCCTACGGCGACCGCCGCGATCCCGGCCAGCACCAGGCCGGTCACCGACTGGACGGTGTCGGGTTCGGACTCACTGGTGGCCACCGTGGCGAAGTGCGCGGTGCCGCCGCCGCCCGCGTTGACGGGGGCGACGGGCGTGGCGTCCCCGGCGGGCGGCCGACCGGGCTGCGCGGACTGCCCGGCTCCTTTGCCGGCCACGGTGACCTTGCCGGTGATCACGGAGCCGGCGCAGCTGATCCTGACGTCGTAGACGCCCGGCCCGAGGGAGGATCGGACCCGGGTCTCGCCGGACAGGGTGCCCTGGCCGCCGGTCAGCCGCGCGTCGGAGACGAACGCGGCCGAGGTGGCGGTGGCCTGCTGCCCGGAGCAGCCGCGGACCCGCAGGGTCACGTCGCTGCCGGGGCCGGGAAAGGCGGGGGTCACGGAGACCGGGCCCGCGTCGGCGGCGGGGGCCGCGTGGGCGGCCGGGGCGAACGTGGTGGCGGCCAGGATTCCTGTACACAGAGTGAGGCGTAGTGAGCCCATCGTGAACCTCCAGATATCTGGAGGCTCCCCCGGGCGGAGCGCCCCCGCATCCCCGGGGGGCGCCCCATTGCTCCGAACGGGTGGATCGGGCTTTGAAAACCCCAGGTCAGACCCGATCGGACCAAGCCGGGCCCGGTCCGGTCACACCAGGTCGACCAGGTCCGCGATGGAGTCGACGACCTGCGAGGGCCGGAAGGGGTAGCGGTCGACGTCGTCGGGCTGGGTGACGCCGCTGAGCACCAGGAAGGTGCGCATACCGGCCTCCAGGCCCGCGAGGACGTCGGTGTCCATGCGGTCGCCGATCATCGCGGAGGTCTCGGAGTGCGCCCCGATGGCGTTCAGCCCGGCCCGCATCATCAGCGGGTTCGGCTTGCCCACGAAGTACGGCTTCTTGCGGGTCGCGGCCGTGATCAGGGCGGCGACCGAGCCGGTGGCGGGCAGGTCGCCCTCGACGGAGGGGCCGACGTTGTCCGGGTTGGTGGCGATGAACCGGGCGCCGTCGTTGATCAGCCGTACGGCCTTGGTGAGGGCCTCGAACGAGTAGGTGCGGGTCTCGCCGAGGATGACGAAGTCGGGCTCGTGGTCGGTGAGGATGTAGCCGATGTCGTGCAGCGCGGTGGTCAGGCCCGCCTCGCCGATGACGTAGGCGCTGCCGCCGGGGCGCTGGTCGTCCAGGAACTGGGCGGTGGCCAGGGCGGAGGTCCAGATGTTGTCCACCGGCACGTCCAGGCCCATCCGGCGCAGCCGGGCGTGCAGGTCGCGGGCGGTGTAGATCGAGTTGTTGGTCAGCACCAGGAAGGGCCGGCCGGACTCGCGCAACTTCTTCAGGAAGGCGTCGGCTCCGGGAATCGGGACGCCCTCGTGGATCAGGACACCGTCCATGTCGGTCAGCCACGACTCGATCGGCTTGCGGTCTGCCATGTTGTGCGTCTCCTGGCGTACGTACGGTCAAGAAAGCGGGGGCGCCGGAACCACGGCGTACCGACGCCCCCAGCCTAGTGAAGGTGGCCTGATCCTGACCCCGGGCTGCTCTCACCGGCCTCCCAGCACCAGGGCGGGCAGGGCGGCGACGGAGTCGAGGACGTGGGTGGCGCCGGCGGCGCGGAACTCCTTGTCGCCGTGGGCGCCGGTGCGCACCCCGGCGACCAGTCCGGCCCCGGCCCGCACCCCGCTGAGCACGTCGTACGAGGTGTCCCCGACGACGGCGACCCGCCTCACGTCCTCGGCGGCCCTGGTGCGGAGGAAGGCCTCCAGCACCATGTCCGGGTACGGCCGTCCGCGCCCGCCGGCGTCGGCCGGGCACAGGGTGAGCGGGACGAGGTCGCGCCAGCCGAGGGCGTCGAGGACGGCGTCCTGGGTGACGCGGGCAAAGCCGGTGGTCAGGACGACGGTACGGCCGTCGGCGGTCAGCTCCTCGATGGTCTCGCGGGCCCCCGGTACCGGGGCGATCAGACCGCCGTCGACCAGATCGCCGTACGCCTTCTCGAAGGCGGTGTTGGCGCGCCGGGCGCGGTCCTCGTCGCCGAACAGGTGCCGGAAGACGGAGATCTTGGACTCGCCCATGGTGGCGCGGACGTAGGAGAGGTGCTCGGTGTGCTCGGCCGAGCCGGGCTCGACGCCGAGTTCGGCGGCGGCAGCGGCGAAGGCCCGCTCGACCAGTCCGCCGTCGGCGACGGTCGTGCCGGCCATGTCGAGGACGACGAGACGGATGTCGGTCAGGGTGTTCAACGTGCTCACCAGCCCAGTTCGTTCGCGGTGGTCTCGGCTATCGCGGGGGCGCAGGTCATGCCGCGCCCGCCGGGCCCGGTGACCAGCCACACACCCTCGCGCACCTGCTGCCGGTGCACCACCCGGCCGGGTTCGGTGACCTGCGCGTACACGCCCGCCCAGCGGCGGCGGATGCGCGGCAGCGGCCGGCCGAGCAGGGACTCGACGACACCGGTGAGGTGCTCGTACGGCTCCTCGACGGTGTCGAAGGCGAAGGGGTGCGCGTACTCGTGGGTGTCGCCGATGGTCAGGCCGCCGTCGGCGCGCTGCACCATGAGCAGCTGCATCCGGTGCGCGGCGGCGGTCTCCGGCTGCGGCTGCCGGGCGTTGAGCGTGTCCAGCGCGGGGGAGGCGTAGGCAGGGTAGTAGCGGAAGCTGTCGGCGTCGGCGACGGAGGTGGTCAGCGGCTCGCCCAGCGGGTCGGTCTGCATCATCTGGAGGCGGACGCGGCGCACGGGCAGACCGGGTCCGGCGAGTTCGCGGACCAGGCCGCCGAGCCAGGCGCCGGTGCACAGGACGACCGTGTCGGCCCGGTGCACGTCGCCGTGGTCGTCGCGGACGGTCCCGGCGCCGGTCACCTCGCGCACCTCCCGGCCCGGCAGGAAGGTGTAGTGCGGGGACTTCAGCAGCTCGGCGCGCAGGGCGAGTTGCGCGGTGCGCGGCTCGACGGCCGCGTCCCGCTCGCAGTGCAGGGCGGCGGTGAAGTCACCGCGCAGGGCGGGGTTGAGGGCGCGGGCCTCGTCCGGGGTGAGGAGCCGGTAGCCGCGGGCGGCGGCGTCGGGGCGGGCCACGGCGGCCTCGGCGACGGCGACTTCGAGGGGGCCGCGGACGGGGGTCAGGGACCCGTTGGCCCGGAAGCCCAGCGCCGGGACGCGGTCTCCGATGCCCTCCCACAGCTCCCGCGCCCGCAGCGCGGTCTCCAGCTCCTCTCCCCCGGCGCGGCCACTGACCCAGATCTGCCCGAAGTTGCGCAGCGAGGCGCCGCGCGCCTCGGCCTCGCGCTCGATCTGGACGACCTGGTGGCCGCGGCGTACCGCGTGCCAGGCGTGCATGGTGCCCACCACGCCGGCTCCGACGACTGTGACTCTCATGAGGGAAGCGTGGACGACACACTCACCTTTGGGCTAGACCCATTATCTCTTCGTGACCTTTCTGGCGTGCTCCGGGGATACGGCCGGGGTCGGTGCTCTCAGCCCTTGAGATGCGTGGTGAACGAGAACCGGTCGCCCCGGTACAGCGACCGCACGCGCTCCAGGGGCCGGCCTTCCGTGTCCCGGGAGATCCGGTGGATCAGCAGCATGGGCAGGGCGGGCGGGGTGCCGATGAGCAGGGCTTCGCGGGGTGTGGCCAGCACGGTCTCGATCCGCTCGTCGGCGTCGCCGAACAGGACGCCCTGGCTGGTGAGGTAGCCGTAGAAGGAGGAGTCGGGGTCGAAGTCGCTGTCCAGCCGCGGCACCCGCGCCACGGCGACGTACGTGCTCTCCAGGCCGACCCGTTCCTCGTCGGCGAGCAGCACGCGCTCCAGGTGCCAGACGGGTTCGCCCCGGGTGAGCCCGGTCTCCGCGGCGAGCGGCTCCGGGCAGGGGAAACGGTCCAGCGTGACGAGGGTCCGTCCGGGCGTACGGCCCTGGCGGCGCACGCCCTCGGTGTAGCTGGCGAGGGACAGCGGCTGGGCGAGCTTGGGCCCGGCGACGACGGTCCCCCGGCCGCGGCGCCTCAGCCTGCCCTCCAGCACCAGCTCCCGTACGGCCTGCCGCACGGTCTCCCGGGCGACGTCGTACCGCTCGGCGAGGTCCCGCTCGGTGGGGATGACGCCGCCCTCCCCGAGTTCCTCCAGCAGGGCGGCGATCCGCGCCTTCACCGCGTAGTACTTGGGGATACGGCCGTGCTCGGGAATGCCGGAGCGGACGGGGGCGCCGGGGGCCTGGTCGTTCGGGTAGTCCACGCAGGGATCGTCGCAGACGGGACCGCCGTCGCCGCACCGCACCCCGGTCCGGGTTCAGCGGCGCCTGCGGGCCAGCAGCAGGGCTCCGCCCCCGGCCCCGAGGAGGGCGGCGGCGGCCAGGAGCAGCACGCCGGCCCGGCCGGGTCCGGTACGGGCCAGCTCGCGGGCCCACTCCCCGGCCGCCTCCGCCTCCTCGGCGAACGGCAGGGAGGGGCCGGGCGTGGCGGTGGGGGTGCCGGTACCGGGGGTGGCCTGCGGGCTGCCGGACGCGCTGGGGCCCACCCCGCCCCCCTGGGTGCCGTCCGGGGCCGGGGTCGCGTCCTGCGGCGGCTCCTCGCCGTCCCGGCCGACCCCGAACCGGTAGGCGTTGGACTGTCCGATCCAGTCCCCGTCGTCACCCCGGCGCTGGACGAGGGCGGCGGTGGCGGTGATCCGCTCGGCCGCGACGTCGGAGCGGAGCGCGAGTCTGAGCCTGACCGTCACCGTCCTGCCGGGCGGCACGGCGAACCCGGCGAACCCCTCGCCGTCGAGCACGCCGACCAGCTCGTGCTCGTCGGTGCTCTCGAACGTCACCGGCCGGGCCTTGGGGCCGTCGTAGAAGTCCAGCTCGGTCTGGTCCGGCCGCAGGGCGCGCCTGTCGTCCACGAGGACGACCACCGGGTGGACGTCGGTGCAGGTCCGGCGGGTCGTGTTGGTGAGGTCGAGGTACCAGGTGCCGTATCCGCCGCCCGCCTCGTAGGAGGCCGGGCCGCCGCGGATCCGGGTGGTCAGGGGGAAGGAGTGCGCGTCGGCGCCGACACAGGCGGGGGGCGTGTCGGCGAGGGCGGGTGACGACACGGGGACGACTACGGCGGCGGCTGCGGCAAGGCAGAGGGACAGGGACGTGCACAGTCGCATGAACACATGACCATGCCGGGTCGCGGGCGGGGACCGCGGACGCCACTCCCGGACGGGCCGGAACTCCGCCCGGACGGGGGAGTCCCGGCGGCCGGGGCGTCAGGCACCGCAGCTGCGCCGGGCCTGGGAGGCCGTCGCGACCCGCAGGGCGTCGGCGTCCTGCAGCGCCTGCAGCTCGGACCGGTCCGGATGCCCGCCATCGGCGATCTGGCGGTTGATGCCGTCCTTCAGGGCTTCGTAGTCGTGTTCGGCCTTGTCGGCGGCTGCGACGGCCCGGTCACAGGCGCTGTCCGCGGCGTGCGCGGCGGCGGCCCGGGCCGCCGCCGGGGAGAGCGCGAGGAGCAGCACGGCGCCGGCCGCGGCGGCAGGCAGCCGTACGAGGCGTACGGACATCATGGGATGAACCTCCGGATGCGGGATCAGGACGAGAGCAGGACCAGCCGGGTGTTGTCCTGTGCGTCGGCGCACACCTGGTACGGGTCGGGGTCGCCCCGGCGTTCCCGGCACGTCCACGTGGCTCCGGCCGCGCGCACCTCGGCGGGCGCGCCCTTCGAGCCGTGCCAGACCTTCGTGTAGGCGGCTGCCGCCTGGAGCGCGGTGGCACAGGGCACGTTCCCGGTGGCCGACACCGCGAGGCCGGTGGCCGGGTCCGTTCCGCAGAAGGGGGTGGGTTTCGGGGGTGCGCCGGTGTCGGCGGAGGCCTGGGCGGGCACCGCGAGGCAGAGCGCGGCGGCTCCCAGCAGGGCGGCGGTCGTTCTCATTCCGGTCGCGTGCACTTGGTACCTCCTTGCCCGGGGAAAGCCCGGCGCACCGAGTACCCAGGACCGCCCCGCCCGCCCGGCACCGGCTCCCCTCCGGCCGACATCTCGTCGCCGATCGCGCAGCCCACCCCCTACGCGTCACCCCGCCCGAACACCGGCGCCAACAGCAACTGCGCGGCCCCCTCGGCCACCACCCGCTCCCGCCAAGGCACCACCCCCACCGGCTCCCCTCCCGCCGACACCTCGTCGCCGATCGCGCAGCCCACCCCCTACGCGTCACCCCGCCCGAACACCGGCGCCAACAGCAACTGCGCGGCCCCCTCGGCCACCACCCGTTCCGCCCACGGCACGACCCGCACCGGTACCGGCTCCCCCCGCGCCCCCTCCCGCAGGGCCCGGGCCAGCAGCACCTCGTCGACCCCCCGCACGAACACCTCCGGCGCCGCCGCGATCGTGCGCCCGCCGAGCAGCACCGCATCGATGTCCAGCAGCCCGGCCAGATTCCCCGCACCCACCCCCAGCACCCGCGCCGCCTCCCCGGTCTCCCCGCGCGCCACCGCCGCCAGGCACAGCGCCTCCACGCACCCCCGGTTCCCGCACCCGCACAGCGGCCCGTCCAGCTGGATCACCTGGTGCCCGAACTCGCCCGCCCCGGTCCGCGCCCCCCGGTGCACGCGCCCGCCGATCACCAGGCCGGCGCCGAGGCCCGTACCGAGATGCAGATACGCGAAGGATCCCCCCTCACCACCGACCGCCAGCCCGAGCGCCGCCGCGTTGGTGTCCTTGTCCACCACGACCGGCACCCCCAGCCGCTCCCCGAGCGCGTCGCGCAGCGGGAACCCGTCCCACTCGGGAAACCCGGTGACCCGGTGCAGCACACCCCGCGCATGGTCGAGCGGCCCAGGAAGCGCCACCCCGACCCCGAGCAGCGTCCCCGCACCGGCGAGCCCCTCCGTGCCCGGGCCGAGCCCGTCCCGCACCACCCCCTCCACCGCACCGGCGACCGCCCCCAGCACCGCCTCCGCCCCGGCTCCCAGATCCAGTTCGGCCCGCCGCTCCCCCACCACGGCCCCGTCCAGGTCGACCAGCACCACCCGCAGCCCATCGCGGTCCAGATGAACCCCCACCGCATGCCCGGCCTCCGGCACGAGCCGCAGCACGGTGCGCGGCTTGCCGCCCGTCGAGGCCCGCCGCCCGGCCTCCGCCGCGAGCCCCTCCTCCCGCAGCCGTGCGGTGATCTTGCTGACGGCCTGCGGGGTCAGCCCCGTCCGCTCGGCCAGTTCGAGCCGGCTGATGCCCTCCGCCCCGGCGTCCCGCAGCAGTGCCAGCACCAGCGCGGTGTTGTGACTGCGCACCACCGCGAGATTCGCCCCCGCCGGCCCGCCGCTCCCGGCCCCGCTCCCCGGCCCCGTCGCAGTCCCCGGCGCCGTCGCCGTCCTCGTCCTGTCCACACCCCCATTGTCCCCACCGCTTGCACTTTGGCAACAGCGTTGCGAAAGTGGAGCCCATGACAGGACGCACGACTGCCACCCCCCTCCGCGTCGGCCTGATCGGCTACGGCCTCGCCGGCTCCGTCTTCCACGCCCCGCTGATCGCCGCCACCGAGGGCCTCACCCTGGACACCGTGGTCACCTCCCGGCCGGAGCGGCAGGAGCAGGCCCGCGCCGAGTTCCCGGGCGTGACGCCCGTCGCCACCCCCGAGGAACTGTTCGAGCGCGCGGACCGCCTGGACCTGGTCGTCATCGCCTCCCCGAACAAGACGCACGTCCCGCTCGCCGCCACCGCCCTCAGGACCGGCCTGCCGGTCGTCGTCGACAAGCCGGTCGCCGCCACGGCGGCCGAGGCGCGCGACCTCGCCGCCCTCGCCGAGGAGCGCGGCCTGCTCCTGTCGGTCTTCCAGAACCGCCGCTGGGACAACGACTTCCTGACCCTGCGCCGGCTGGTCTCCCAGGGCGACCTGGGCGACGTATGGCGCTTCGAGTCGCGCTTCGAACGCTGGCGCCCCCAGCCCAAGGGCGGCTGGCGCGAGTCCGGCGACCCGGCAGAGATCGGAGGTCTGCTCTACGACCTCGGCAGCCATGTCGTCGACCAGGCCCTGGTGCTCTTCGGCCCGGCCGCCGAGGTGTACGCCGAGACGGACATCCGCCGCCCCGGCGCCGAGACCGACGACGACACCTTCATCGCGCTCACCCATGCGAACGGCGTCCGCTCCCACCTCTACGTCTCCGCGACGACCGCCCAGCTCGGCCCCCGCTTCCGGGTGCTCGGCTCCCGCGCCGGCTATGTGAAGCACGGCCTCGACCCGCAGGAGGCGGCCCTGCGCGAGGGCCTGCGCCCCGGCCCGCGCTGGGGCACGGAGCCCGAGTCCCTCCACGGCCGCATCGGCGCCGGAGAGTCCCCGGTGACCGGCGGCGGCACGCCCGTACCGACCCTCCCCGGCGACTACCCCGCCTACTACGCGGCCGTCGCCCGCGCCCTGACCGGCGCCGGCCCCAACCCGGTGACCGCGCTGGAGGCGGCCGCCGCCCTGGACGTACTGGAAGCGGCGCGCACGTCGGCCACGGACAAGGTGACGGTGACCCTCTGATGCCACACCAGCAGCACCAGCACAGCCAGCAGCGCAACCCGCAGACCACACCCCGGACCACCCCCGAACCCACCCCGTCCGTCGAGGAACTGGAGGCGCAGGAACGCCGCCTCGTCTTCCGGCAGTTCACGTACGACGACGCCTGGGCCCTCGGCTCGCTCCTGGTCGCACTGGCCCGGGAGCGCCAGGCCCCGGTCGCCGTCGGCATCCACCGCGCCGGGCAGCAGCTCTTCCACGCGGCCCTGCCGGGCTCCACCCCGGACAACGACGCCTGGATCGCCCGCAAGCGCCGCGTGGTGGAGCGCTACGGCGCCTCCTCCTACCTGGTCGGCGCCCGCTTCCGCGCCAAGGGCACGACCTTCGAGGACTCCTCCCGCCTCGACCCCGACGCCTACGCGGCCCACGGCGGCTCGTTCCCGATCCGCGTCGAGCACGTGGGCGTCATCGGCGCGGTCACCGTCTCCGGCCTGCCCCAGCTCCAGGACCACCGGTTCGTCGTGGAGGCGCTGGAGCAGTTCCTGAAGGTGTGACGCCGGCGGGGATTACGTCGTGGAGCCCTGCGGTTGGGGATGCCTGTAGACGTGATGATCAGGACCCCACCCGGAGGGACCGCCCCATGAGCACCGTGAAGGACCGCATCGGCCGCTACGGCATCTGGAACGTCGGCCTGCGCGCGGAGGACCCCTCCCGGCGCGGCGAACTGGCGGAAGCGGCGGCCGAGTTGGAGGAGCTCGGCTTCGGCGCCGCATGGCTGGGCGGCAGCAGCGCCGCCCGGCACGCCGTACCGCTCCTGGAGGCCACCGGCAGGCTCACCGTCGGCACCAGCATCCAGAGCATCTGGCAGTACGACGCCGCAGCGAGCGCGGCGGCGTTCGCCGAGGTGGAGGCCGCCCACCCCGGCCGCTTCGTGCTCGGCCTCGGCGTGAGCCACGCCAAGCTCGCCGACCAGTACCGCCGCCCGTACTCGGCGCTGGTGTCCTACCTCGACGCCCTGGACACGGCCGGGGTGCCCGCGGACCGCCGGGTGCTGGCCGCCCTCGGCCCGAAGACCCTGGAGCTGGCCCGCGACCGGGCGGCGGGCGCGGTGCCGTACCTGGTCACGCCCGAGCACACCGCCCGCGCCCGCGAGATCCTCGGCGCCGGCCCGCTGCTCGCCCCGGAGCTGAAGGTGGTCCTGGAGACCGATCCGGCCCGCGCCCGCTCCCTCGCCCGCGACACCCTCGCGATGTACCTGGCCCTGCCGAACTACACCAACAACTTCCTGCGCCACGGCTTCACCGAGGACGACCTGACCGACGGCGGCAGCGACCGCCTGGTCGACGCGGTCTTCGCCTGGGGCGACGAGAGCAGGATCCGCGACCGCGTCGACACCTTCCGCCAGGCGGGCGCCGACCACGTGGCCCTCCAGGTGGTGGCGGGCGGCGACAGGGACACCCTCCCGAGGGAGGAATGGCGCAGGCTCGCTTCTCTGCTGGGTTGAGTGCAGGCGCCCCGAAAGGGGCGCGGGGCTGTATCGATATGCGGCTCCGCCGCGTGGGCGCGAGAAACCACGGACGACCCGCACCCGCCGAACTCGCGCAGCCCCCAACCCCTTAGGCGTCCTTGACTTCCTGCCGCTGCCGACCAAGCCCCGCGATCTCCAGCTCGACCACGTCCCCGGCCCGCAGATACGGCTTCGGCTCGGGCTGCCCCATGGCCACCCCCGCCGGCGTCCCCGTGTTGATGACGTCCCCGGGGTACAGCGTCATGAACCGGCTGAGATACCGCACGACCTCCCCGACCGGGAAGATCTGCTCGGCCGTCGTACCGTCCTGCCGCAACTCCCCGTTGACCCAGAGCTTCAGCGACAGGTCCTGCGGGTCGGCGACCTCGTCGGCCGTCACCAGCCACGGCCCCAGCGGATTGAACGTCTCGCAGTTCTTGCCCTTGTCCCAGGTGCCACCGCGCTCGATCTGGAACTCCCGCTCGGACACGTCATGGGCCACCGCGTACCCGGCGACATGCGCGAGCGCCTCCTCGGCCGAGCCGAGGTAGCGGGCCGTACGGCCGATGACGACGGCGAGCTCCACCTCCCAGTCGGTCTTGCGCGACCCGCGGGGGACGAGCACCGTGTCGTCCGGCCCGACCACCGTGTCCGGTGCTTTCAGGAAGACCACCGGCTCGGCGGGCGGCTCGGCACCCGTCTCGCGGGCGTGGTCGTGGTAGTTGAGCCCGATGCACACGATCTTGCCGATGCGGCCGAGCGGCGGACCGATGCGCAGCCCCGTCGCGTCGAGGCGGGGCAGCTCGCCGGACTCGGCCGCCGCCCGTACCCGGTCGAGCGCGGCCTCGTCGGCGAGGAGCGCGCCGTCGATGTCGTCCACGACGCCCGACAGGTCCCGCAGGGTCCCCTCGGAATCGAGCAGCGCGGGCCGCTCGGCCCCTGCCGTACCGACTCGCAGCAGCTTCATGGTCACAATCTCCCTCGATCGCGGGGGCGCCCGACCGATGTGTGCAGCCATCGGAGGACTGGCTGATCCTCCAATCCCGCCGTCCAGTCCGCAAGACCCTGTTCACGTACTGGACCGTAACCGCGCCCCGCTACCGGTACAGCGCGGCCCGCTCGACCGCGGTCCAAGCGGTGCTCGTGACGACGTACAGCGCGGCGGCCAGCGGTACGACCGCCACGGTGACGAGCGTGAAGAAGGACAGGAACGGCATGACCTTGCCGACCGCGCCGAGACCCGGCACCTGCTCGCCGCCTCCAGCGGTCACCGCGACCGGACTGTCCGCCATCGTCCGCTTGGTGCGCAGGTAGTTGAAGGTCGCGACGGCCGCGACGACGGCGAAGAGCCCGAGATAGACCAGTCCGGCCGGCCCGAACACCCCGCCGCCGGCGAGGGCGTCGGCCCAGCGCCCGCCGAGCGGTGCCGCGAACAGCTGGTGACCGAGCAGACCGTTCGGCTCGCCGCCGATCGTGGAGCTGGAGAAGAGGTGGTAGAGCAGGAAGAAGGCGGGCAGCTGGAGCAGTCCGGGCAGGCAGCCGGAGAGCGGCGAGACCTGTTCCTCGGCGTGCAGCTCCAGCACCGCCTGCTGCAGCCGGCGCGGGTCCTCGGCGTGCTTCTCGCGCAGCTCGGCGATCCTCGGCTGGAGGGCGGCGCGGGCGCGCTGGCCGCGGGCGGCGGCGCGGGACAGGGGGTGGACGAGGAGTCGTACGAGCGCGGTGAACAGGACGATCGCGGCGGCGGCCGCGGAGGCGTGGAACAGCGGCTGGAGCAGGTCGGCGAGCTGCTCGACCAGGCGGGCGAAGACGGAGAAGACGGACATGGGTGAGCCCTCCGGGGGTCTCGTCGTGCCGGAACGGAGTGGAGCAACGGCATGACGACCCGCGCGGGGTCACGTGCGAGAGGGAGAGACGTGCCCTACGCGGCGGTCGCCGGAAGGGCGTGTCCGGGTGCCCTGGGCCGGCGCCGGCCGGGCGCGTCGGGATCGCGCTGCGGCAGGAAGGCCGTACGCCGGGCCCGGTCGCGTATCGCCGTGCGCACCCGGGTGGGCGGGACGGCGGGTGCCGAGCGGGCGGCGAGCAGGGAGCAGAGGGCGAGCGCGGAACCGGCGGCGGCGGTCGCGGCGAGGGCCACGGTCGCGGAGAGGCTGCCGGTGTCGAGCAGCATGATCGGCAACAGCAGAAGCAGCAACGGGGCGAGCGCACGCGACCGCGCAGGACTGCGGACCACTCGGTTCCCCTCCCCCGGCCACAACTGCCCATTCCTACCCGCCTTTTATACCTGAGCAGCCCTGACGGACAATGGGCGGGGCCCACCGGCCCGACGACACCGACCGCCACCCCCCGAAGGGCCCGCACGTGCTGCGCACTCCCACCTGTGTCCTGAGCGACGGCTCCCCCGCACGGCTGAGTGACGGTCACGCGGTGGACCGGTTCGTCGAGATCGGCTCCTTCACCAAGGTGCTCACCGGGACGGCGCTGATGCGCATGGCCGCCGCGGGCCTGCTCGACGCCGACGACCCGGTCGAGCGCTGGTTCCCCGCCGCGCCCCGCACCGGGATCACGCTGCGGCACCTGGCCGAGCACACCTCCGGGCTGCCGCGCCTCCCGCCCGGCACCCAGGGCCGCGACCCGTACGCCCCGTTCGACGACGCCGCCCTGCACCGGCTGCTCGGCCGGCTGGACGAGGTCGTGGTCCGGCCGCCGGGACAGCAGGAGGAGTACTCCAACCTCGGGTACGCCGTGCTGGGCGCGGCGCTGGTCAGCGCGGCCGGTGCGCCGTACGAGGAACTGCTCGCCGAGCACGTCCTGCGGCCGCTGGACGTCGACGAGGTGAGCGCCCGGCCCGACCCCGGCCGGCGTCTGCTCGCCCCCGGGCTGTTCGGCGGGGAGCGCAGGCCCTGGACCATGGACGGGGCGATCCTGCCGGCGGGCGGCCTGTGGGCCACCCCGCGTGCCGTGGCCGATCTGCTGGTCCGGCTGGCGGTCGAGCGCCGGCTGGGGGATCCCGCTCCCTCCTGGGTCGTGACCGGCCGGCTGCGCTGGCACAACGGCGCGACCCGGCACGCCTCGCTCTTCGCCGGAGCCATGGCGGACGGCCGCTGGGTGGTGGTCCACCGCCTGGGCGGCCGCTCGGACCGGACCGACCGGATGGGCGTCGACCTGCTCCGCAACGGCGGCTCCGGGGCCTCCTGAGCCAGGCCCGGGAGCAGTCCGGCAGGAGCTGGGCCGGCAGGAGCTAGGCCGGCTCCGTCTCCAGCGGCTCCAGCAGCCGCTTCGGCCTCAGCAGTGCCCGGCTGACCGGATCGGCCGGATCCGGGTCGAGCCCCGGCCCGGGGTGCATGACCACGTCCTCGACCGGTACGGCGGTTCCGCACGCCGCGCATTCGCCGTACGGCCCGAGTTCGGTGCCGCAGTCCGCGTGCCGGAAGTACCGCAGCCGGGTCTCGCCGAAGTGCTCGCGGCCCCACAGGCCCAGGGCGCGCAGGGTGGGCCACAGGGCGATGCCGCGCTCGGTGAGGACGTACTCGTCGCGCGGCGGCGACTGCTGGTAGCGGCGCTTTTCGAGGATGCCCTCGGCGGTCAGCGTCTGCAGGCGGGCGGCCAGGACGGCACGCGGGATGCCGAGGTGCACCAGGAAGTCGTTGTACCGCCGCACTCCGTACAGCGCGTCCCGGACGACGAGCAGCGTCCAGCGTTCGCCGACGACCTCA
Organism: Streptomyces sp. NPDC001851; assembly: GCF_040297165.1. Classification (NCBI taxonomy): domain Bacteria; kingdom Bacillati; phylum Actinomycetota; class Actinomycetes; order Kitasatosporales; family Streptomycetaceae; genus Streptomyces; species Streptomyces sp. NPDC001851. The sequence goes on from NZ_JBEOYR010000025.1 coordinate 99,504, forward strand.
AGTGCGCGGGCGATCGAGCACTCCTGTGTCGCGTAGTCCTTGCCCAGTGCCATGCCGTCCACTGTAGCCACTTTCCGACCTCATGGTTCGGTGACTGAACCCAAGGTGTTACGGTGAGGGTGAAGCCTCAGTTCAATGACCGAACCATCAGCGTGTGCGGCACCCCGCCGCAGTCCCCGGAAGGACAGGACCACGCCATGACCGGGCTCCCCTCCACCACCCCCGCCGCCGCGGCCGTACGCGGCGAAACAGCGCGGGACGCCCCCGCCCGCCCCCGGGCCACCCTCGCCCTCACCAGCGCGGCCACCGCCGTCGCGCTGATGACGTACACGGCCCCGATGGTCACCCTGCCGGACACGGCCGCCGCCCTGCACACCGCGCCCTCCGCCCAGGCCTGGCTGCTCAACGGCACCCCGCTCGGCCTCGCCGCCCTGCTGCTGGTGGCCGGCAGCCTCGCCGACGACCACGGCCGCCGCCGGATCTTCCTCGCCGGCACCCTGGCCCTCGGCGTCACCACCGCCCTCGGCGCCGTCACCACCTCCACCTGGCAGTTCACCCTCGCCCGCATCGCCCAGGGGGCGGCGAGCGCGGCGATCCTGGCGAGCAGCCTCGGCCTGCTGGTGGCCGCCTTCCCCTCGCCGCGCGGCCGGCTGCACGCGACCGGCGTGTGGGGCGCCTTCGTCAGCGGCGGCATCGCGGTGGGTCCGCTGGTCGCGGGCGCGCTGCCGACCTGGCGCATCGCCTACGGCGTCCTGGGCGCCGCCGCCCTCCTGCTCGCCGCGCTCGGCACCCGCGCGCTCACCGAGTCCCGCGCCCCGCGCGGCGGCCGGCCGGACGTCCTCGGCGCCCTGACCTTCGGCCTGGCCCTGGTCGCCCTGGTCGCGGCCCTCACCCTGGGCCGCGACGGCTGGCTGCGCGCCCCGGTCGGCCTCCTCCTCGCGGCCGCCGCGGTCCTGCTCGCGCTCTTCGCCGTGGTGGAACACCGGACCGCCACCCCGATGATCGACCTCGGCCTGCTGCGCCGCCCCCGCTTCCTGGCCTCCGCGGCCGGCGGCCTGTTCACCGGCCTCGCCGTCATCGGCACGTTCAGCTTCCTGCCGGCCCTGCTCCAGCAGACGCTCCGGCTGTCCCCGATGGCCACGGCCTGGCTGTTCCTGCTCTGGTCGGGGCTGAGCTTCGTGGTGGCCCTCCAGGTCAAGCACCTGGCCGGCCGTGTCACCCCGCGCGTCCAGCTGGCCGTCGGCTTCACCCTGCACGCCGTCGCCGTCCTGACCATGCTCGGCGCCCTCGCCTCCGGCCACTGGACCCGCCTGCTGCCCGGCCTGGTCATCGGAGGAGTGGGCAGCGGCCTGCTCAACGGCGCACTGCCGCTGCTCGCCGTCGAGTCGGTGCCGCGCGAACGGGCCGCGATGGGCTCCGGCGCCCAGCAGACCTTCCGCTACATCGGCTCCTGCGCCGGCGTCGCCCTGACCATCGCCGTCGCCACCTCCGCCCGCACCCTGGCCACCGGCGCGAACCTCGCGCTGCTGGTGTCGGCGGGGCTGGGGGCGGTAGGGGCGGTGTGCGTGGTGGTGCTGCGGGAGCGACAGCAGCCCTAGGGGCTGTCGTCAAATTCCCGTCTGCCTGGCGGCGCTTCGGGCAACGACGGGAATTTGACGGAAGACCCTAGCGGGGCCGCATGGACACCAGCTTCCCCCACACCACCATCCGGTAGCGGGAGGTGAACTCGGGGGTGCAGGTGGTCAGGGTGATGTAGGAGCCGGGCGCGGAGTACCCGTAGGCGGGCCGGAGGAGGGAGCGCGGAACCGGCCGGACGACCCCCGAGTCCGTGGCGGACGTCTGCGGCAGGATCTGGTCGACGCCATAGGTGTACGTCGCCGTCCGCGTCTCCACCTCGATGTCGTCCCCGCGCCGCAGCCGGGGCAGGTACCGGAAGGGCTCGCCGTGCGTGTTCCGGTGCCCGGCGAGCGCGAAGTTCCCCGCCCGGCCCGGCTGCTGCGTGCCCCGGTAGTGGCCGACGTACCCCTTGTTGAGGACGTCGGCCCTGCTCACCCCCTCCGCGACGGGAACGCGCAGCCCCAGCCGGGGGATGGTGAGGACGGCGTACGCCTGGGACTGCCGGGGCAGGCCGGCGGGGGCGTACGGCCGCCGGGACGCACGGGGGGTGGACGAGTCCGCAGTCGCTGCCGGGCCGGCGGGCGAGGCGGAGGCCGAAGGCGGCGCGTCCGCACCGCCGCCGCCCCCGGGACCCTTCCCGGCCCACTCCCGCTCCAGCGCCTCCACCTGCCGCTCGGCCCCGCGCCGGGCCTCCCGGTTGGTCCACCACAGCTGGTGCACGACCAGCAGCATGAGCAGCACCCCGAGGGTGACGAGCACCTCGCCCCCGGCCCACAGCACCCTCCGGCGCAGGGCGCGCCTGCGCCGATCGCTGTGCCGTACGACCCGCACGCCCGACCATGCCGGCATCCGCACCCACCTCCACGGGAGCCGCCCGCAGGGTAGGCGCAACGCCTGCAACTGGCCAGAGCAGCACGGGCCCAGGACGTCGCACGGCTTCCTCAACGGGTTTGAGAAACCACTGTCAGAACCCTCGACAACCTCACCCGGCGCCCCGATGCTTCCTGCTGCCGGAGCCGCGACGCAGAGGCGGAGACGAAGCCATGATCCGACGCAGAACCCTGTTGGCCGCAGCGGGCGGCGGCCTCATCGGCAGCGCCCTGGCCACAGGCACGGCGAGGGCGGACGCGACGGTCACGCCCGACCCGTCGGCCACGTACGGCGTCTGGGAGGGCTGGGGAACCTCGCTGGCCTGGTGGGCGAACGTCTTCGGCGCGCGGGACGACTTCGCCGACATCTTCTTCACCACGAAGACGACGACGTACCACGGCACTCCACTCCCCGGCCTGGGCCTGAACATAGCCCGCTACAACCTGGGCGCGTGCAGCTGGAACAGCGTGAACGGCGAGTCGATGACCGCCTCCCCCCACATCCCGCGCTTCAAGCAGATCGAGGGCTACTGGCAGGACTGGACGAACGAGGACCCGGCGTCCTCGTCCTGGAACTGGACGGCGGACGCGACGCAGCGCGCGATGCTGCTGAAGGCGACCCGGCGAGGCGCGGTCGGTGAACTGTTCGCCAACTCCCCGATGTGGTGGATGTGCAAGAACCACAACCCGTCGGGCGCCTCCGACGGCGGCGACAACCTCCAGTCCTGGAACTACCGCCAGCACGCCTCCCACCTGGCGTCGGTGGCCCTGTACGCGCAGCAGAACTGGGGCGTGACCTTCGCGACGGTGGAAGCCTTCAACGAACCGTCCTCCTCCTGGTGGACGGCGACGGGCACGCAGGAGGGCTGCCACATGGACGCGACGGTCCAGTCGGCCGTACTGCCCTACCTGCGCGGCGAGTTGAACAGACGGGGCCTGACGGCGACGAAGATCTCGGCATCGGACGAAACGGACTACGACCTCGCCCGCACCACCTGGAACTCCTTCTCCTCGACCACCAAGGGCTGCGTCGACCGGGTCAACGTCCACGGCTACCAGGGCTCGGGCGGCCGACGCGACCTCCTCTACACGGACGTGGTGACGACGTCCGGCAAGGGCCTGTGGAACTCCGAGACCGGGGACGGCGACGCCACGGGCCTCACCCTGGCCGGCAACCTCCTCTACGACTTCCGCTGGCTGCACCCCACGGCCTGGGTGTACTGGCAGGTGATGGACCCCAGCGCGGGCTGGGCGACGATCGCGTACGACGCGAACACGCTGCAGCCGGGCGCAGTGCAGACGAAGTACTACGTACTGGCCCAATTCACCCGCCATATCCGCCCGGGCATGACGATCCTGGACACCGGGGCGAGCTACGCGGCGGCGGCGCTGGACAGGCGGTCCGGGCGCCTGGTGATCGTGGCCGCGAACACGTCCTCGTCGCCCCAGGCCCTGACCTTCGACCTCTCCCGCTTCTCCTCGGTGACCGGCGGCCCGGCCGGCCTGGTCCCCCGCTGGAACACGGTGACGACGGGCGGCGCGGACCTGTACACGCCCCACTCGGACACCTACGTGTCCGGGAAGACGGTGTCGGTCCCCTTCGCGGCGAGGTCGGTCCAGACGCTGCAGATCGACGGGGTCACCGGGTGAGGGCCGACGGCAGCGGAAGGGCGTCCTGGTAGCCGTTCACCGGCCGGGGCACCTTCCGGACCGTGCGGGCGTCCAGCGCGACCGGCGCGGACCCTGTGCCCAGCGTCCCGCCGGCGTGCCAGGTCCCCGTGACCGACACCCAGGTGTCGGCGGGCAGCCCGGGACCGCCGTAGATCCGCACCTTCACGGACTGGGCGTCCGCCGCACAGCAGTTGATGATGATCCGCGTCAGATCCCAGCCGCCGTCCCCGCGCGGGGTGACGATCCCGGTCATCAGCACCGTGCGCCCCTTGATGGCCTGCCCGCGGTCCTGCTGCACCCGGCTGGTGAAGTCGGAGAGGGTCATGGGCAGCGGCGAGGTCGCGGGCAGCGGCTCGAACGACCGCTGCTCGGCGACGGCCTTGGCCGGCTGCCGGGAGGCGGTATACGCGCCGAGGGCGGGCGGGGCGTAGAAGAGGAGGCTGCACGCGGGGAGGAGGAGCAGCCAGGCGACGCGGGGCGAGCGGGAGTGGTCGTGCCCGTGCTGGTCCGCGGGCCCGTGCTGGTCCCCGCGGTGATCGAGGAGAGCGCTCGTGACCCCCAGGAGGACCAGGACGACCCCTGAGGCGATGAGCAGCGGCCGCATGCTCTCCTTCACATACCGCAGGCAGAGGTCGGTCAGCAGGGAGATGTGCAGCAGCCCGAGCCCGCAGAGCAGGAGCAGCCCGGCCTGAAGGGGCCTTTTCAGCGACGCTTTCACAGCAGTACTCCCCCGATTCACAGCAGTACTCCCCCGATGAGCGCGCTGCACGCGACGGCGACGACGACGGTGGCGGCGGAGAACCGCAGGGCGAAGGCCCGCCCGAAGGTCCCCGCCTGAAGGGCGATGAGCTTGAGGTCGACCATGGGTCCCACCACCATGAACGCCAGCCGCGCCACGGCCGGGAACCCGGTGAGCGAGGCGGCGAGAAAGGCATCGGCCTCGGAGCAGACGGCGAGCAGTACGGCGAGCCCGGCCAGGAAGAGCACGGACAGCCAGGCCGACCCGGCGAAGGCGTCGAGCACGGAACGCGGCACGGCGACGTTGAAGGTGGCCGCGGCCATGGCCCCGAGCACGAGGAACCCGCCCGCGTGCAGGAAGTCGTGCTGGAACCCGGTCCGGAACTCATCCCACCGGTTACGGCCCTCCCGATGCCCGGTATGCCGCGCGACGGGCCGCAACCACTCCGCCCGCCCGAACCGCAGCCAGAGCCAGCCCATGACGAGGGCGGTGGCGAGGGAGGCGAGCAGCCGGGCCAGCACCATGCCGGGCTGCCCGGGAAAGGCGACGGCGGTGGCGGTGAGCACCACCGGATTGATGGCCGGCGCGGACAGCAGGAAGGCGAAGGCCGCGGCCGGCGGAACACCGCGCCCGATCAGACTGCCGGCGACCGGCACGGAGGCGCACTCGCACCCCGGCAGCACGACCCCCGCGACCCCCGCCACGGGCACGGCGAGCACGGCCCTTCGCGGCAGCATCCGCCGGAACACCCGCTCCGGCACGAACGCGCTGATCGCACCGGACAGCGCGGTCCCCAACAGCAGGAACGGCAGGGCCTGCACGGTGACGGCGAGACACACGGTCCGCCAGGCGCGCACGGCCGGCGCGTCCCCCCAGCGCCCCACGAGATAGAGCACCGCACCCGGTACGACAGCGGCCCCCAGCAGCAGCAACCCCCAGTACCGGGGCGGCGCACCCCCGCTCACATCCTCCGCGACGCCAGGCTGCTCCCCCGCATCCCGCCCCGCCCTCTCGGCCACCCCACCCGACTGCTGCATGCCGACTCCACGTGCTGGACCTCACTCAGCACCGAAGATAGCCGCCCGCCCCGCACGCCCCGCCCACGCGCCTCACTTTTGTCACCGCCCGGCAGTACGGTGTCCCTCATGCGCTCCGACACGCCTGCCGAGAACGTCGACCACACCGCCGAAGCGGCACGCCTGGAGCGGACCGCCGGACTGTATCCCGAGGACGCCGAGGCCCTGCTGCTGAGGGCGGCGGCCCACCTGGAACTCTCCGGCGACCGCCCGGCCGCCACCGCGCTCTACGACCGCCTGCTGTCCGCCGCGGACGGCCTGGACAACCCCGCCCTGGTCCGCGCCCTGAAGGCCTCCAACCTCTGGGAGTACGGCCACGAGGCCGAGGCGAGAGCGATCATCGACGGCATCCGGGCAGCCGCCCCCCGCGACCCGGCTCCCTGGGTGATCATCGCGGAGGCCCTGGAGTCGCACGACGAGCTGGAGGCGGCGGAGGAGACCTTCACGGAGGCGGCGGCCCTGTTCCTGCCGCGGACGGAGGACCCGGCCCCGGCGCCCGCCACGCACCCCCTCCTCTACGGCCGCCACCGCGTCCGCCGCATGCGGGGCCTGCCGCACGATGCCTGGGACACCCTGGCGGACACCCTCCACACGTCCCCGGTGCCGCTGGACGAACTCCACGACCCCAAACGCGTCTGGTCCCTGGGCTCGGACAACCCGGCAGAACTGGCGGCGGAGATCTCCCGCCTCCGAGCCGAACTGGGCGCCTACCGGGAGGCCCTCTCCCGCCCGTTCCCCGTGGCGGTCCTGCACTGGCCGGCACCGGAACTGGCGGAACTCCTCACGGCCTACCCGCCCCTGTCCTCGGAGTACCCGTCCCACGAGGCCCACCTGTCGACCATAGAGTCCTCCCTGCGCGAGCTCTCCACGTCAGGCACCCCCAACCTGGGCATCGTCACGGGCACGGTCCCGTCCTACGAGGCCTTCGCGGCATCGGAGGGCTCCTCACCGGATGACGTGACACTGCTCCCGCAGTACGCGACGACACTGGCGGCCCGGGGGCGGGCGGTCGCCTGGCCGCCGCAGCGGGGGGCGGAGTGCTGGTGCGGCTCACCCCAGAGCTATGAGGCGTGCCACGGCGCATAGACCCGGGACTGGACGGGGCATCCCTCCTCCCTCACGGCAGCGATCAGATTTCAGCTCACGGCCACCCCCTGTCGGTGGTTGCTGTTAGAACAGGTCCACATCGGCCCGAGGATTCGGAGGAGTGGACGTGGCGGAACCGGGGGAGCTGAACCATCCAGGCGCTTACGAGAAGCTCGTCACCCAAGATCTGCGCGACCGGATAGCCGGACTCGAAGCCGCTGGGTGGAAGGCCGTCGACGCCGAGGTCAGCGAGGAGTCCACGCCTCATGTGCTGGCCCGCCACATCGGCGAGGCAGTGGCACGCCGGCTGGGCCAACTGCCGCGTGACAAGCAGGTGACCGCCGCCAATCGGATCATGCAGTCGCTGGCCGCCAGCGCACCAGATCCTGACGAGGACGAGATCGACGGGACCATCGCCGACGGACCACGCCAGCTCCTCGCCCTCGCAGAGCGGGAAGCCCCCGGCGTATACGCGATCCGCCCCCTGACGCCCCTCTCCGAAACCGCACTGATCACCAACGCCCCGGACGACCCCAACCTCGGCGCTGAGCTACGGGCGGAGCTCGCCACGGCCGACCGCGTCGACCTGCTGTGCGCCTTCGTGAAGTGGCATGGCATTCGCGTACTTGAGGATGCACTTCGCGCGACGAAGAAGCGTGGAGTCCCTATCCGGGTCATCACCACCACCTACATCGGGGCCACCGACCGACACGCGCTGGACCGCCTGGTCCGCGAGTTCGGTGCCGAGGTGAAGGTCAACTACGAGATACGGTCGACACGCCTCCATGCGAAGGCCTGGCTGTTCCGTCGCAGAACCCGCTTCAACACGGCCTACGTCGGCAGCTCCAACCTCTCCAAGGCCGCGCTGCTCGACGGCCTGGAGTGGAACGTGCGGCTGTCCTCCATCGCCACGCCCCGGGTCCTCGACAAGTTCGAGGCGACCTTCGATGCCTACTGGGATGACCCCGCCTTCGAGGCGTACGACCCTGACAAGGACGGGAAGCGCCTCGACGAAGCGCTGGCCCAGGCGGGAGGCGATCGATCTGGTGACGACGTCAAGATCAACCTCTCGGGTCTCGAAGTGCAGCCCTTCCCGCACCAGCGGGACATGCTGGAACGCCTCCGGGTAGAGCGCGAGATTCGCCGCCATCATGAGAATCTCTTGGTGGCAGCCACCGGCACCGGCAAGACAGTCATGGCCGCCCTGGACTACCGCGCCCTGCGTGATCAGCGCGGCGGAGAGCTCCCCCGGCTGCTCTTCGTAGCGCACCGCAAAGAAATCCTGCGGCAATCTCTGCGCACCTACCAGGAGGTACTCGCCGACGCCTCCTTCGGTGAACTGCTCTACAACGGTCGGGAACCCCGCGACTGGACCCATGTCTTCGCGAGCGTCCAGTCCCTCAACCTCCAGCGGCTGGAACAGATCGATCCCGGTCACTTCGACGTCATCGTCATCGATGAGTTCCACCACGCCACGGCGAGCACCTACCGCCGCGTCCTCGACCACTTCAAACCCACCGAACTACTCGGCCTCACCGCGACACCGGAGCGGATGGACGGGCTCAATGTCCAAGACGAGTTCTTCGGGGGACGGATCGCGGCCGAGATGCGGCTGTGGGAAGCTCTTGAAGCCGATCTGCTGTGCCCCTTCCACTACTTCGGGATTCCGGACGGCACCGATCTGACACAGCTGAAGTGGCAAGCGGGCAACTACGACAGGAACGAACTCGGCAACCTCCTCACGGCGAGCCACGCACGAGCTCTCATCGTCATCAAGCAGGTCCGGGACAAGATCTCCAATCCCTCCGTCATGCGTGCCTTGGGGTTCTGCGTGACCAAGGCGCACGCGCACTTCATGACGGAGGAATTCCGCAAGGCGGGGTTTCGCGCCGCTGCCCTCGACAGCGACTCCTCTCCCGCGGAGCGTGAGCAGACGCTCAGTGACCTCAAGGCCGGCCGAATCCAGGTGATCTTCTCCGTCGACCTGTTCAACGAGGGCCTCGACATCCCGGAGGTCGACACGCTGCTACTCCTACGTCCCACGAACAGCGCGACTGTCTTCCTCCAGCAACTGGGGCGCGGTTTGCGCCGTACGCGGAACAAGCCCGTGCTGACCGTTCTCGACTTCATCGGCCAGCACCGGGCGGAGTTCCGCTTCGAGGAGCAGTTCCGCGCGTTGACGAACCTGTCCCGCAACCGCCTCGTCGACAGCATCGAGCACGGCTTCCCTCAGCTGCCCTCTGGCTGCCAGATCATTCTGGAAGGAAAGTCCAAGGACCTCGTCCTCGAAAACATCCGCACCCAGCTGAACGCCACGATCAACACGCTCGCGAAGGAGGTCCGCGACTACAGCACGCCCACGCTCGACGCCTACCTGCGTGAGAGCCGACGTGACATCAAGGAGCTCTACAGGAGCAAGAACTCGTGGACCAAGACCCTGCGCAAAGCGTCGATCATCACGGCACCTCCGCTGCCTGGGGAAGAGGAGCTCCTCAAACGCGTCCACGCCTTCCTTCACGTGGACGATCCCGACCGGGCCCGGACGTATCTGCGCCTCCTTGCGGACGACGCCCCCGACTACGACTCCCTCTCCCAGGACGAGCAGGCGTACGCACGCATGCTCTTCTTCAACCTGTGGGACAAGGCGGGCGGTTTCTCCAGCTATCGGGAAGGCCTGGAATCCCTGCGCCTCCAGGAACTGGTCCGCGATGAACTGCGGCAGGTCCTGACATACGTCCTCGACCGGACCGATCACTTTCCCATCTCGCTGAGCGGCCCCCACAGCCATCTCCCGCTGAAGATCCACAGCTCCTACAACCGCTCCGAGATCCTCGCCGCACTGGGAGTGGCGCGGCTGGGAGGTCAGATGCCAGGCGTCTTCAGTCAGGGAGTGAGCTGGGTCGAGGCCATCAAGACCGACGTTCTCTTCATCACCTCGGAGAAGAACGAACGGGACTTCTCCCCCAATGTCCGCTACAAGGACTACGCGATCAGCCCTACCCGCTACCACTGGGAGTCCCAGAACACCGTATCCGAGAGCTCCCGGACGGGATTGCGCTACCAGCACCACGTTGAACAGGGCAGCCACGTCCTGCTGTTCCTGCGCCGCTACAACGAGAACAGCATCGGCAAGGCCGAGCCTTGGATGCTCCTCGGCCCGGCCACCTATGTGAAGCACACCGACAGCAAGCCCATGGCCATCACTTGGGACCTGGAGCACGAGCTCCCCGCTGATGTGTGGTCGTACTCCGCCGCGATCAGCACCGGGTGAACTTCTCGTCCTCGAAGTGCGTCTGCGCTCGGCGCCCTCTTCGCTCCCCGGCATACCGCGACGGGCGCCGCGCGGTGGGTGCGCGGCGCCCGGTGTCGTGTTGTGTGCCGTCGCTTTACGCCGTCGGAGCCAGGTCCGCCCGGCCGAACAGGAGGGCGTAGCCCGGGGGGAGCTGGGCGAGGAGGCGGGTGGTCAGGGGGGTGCCCACCCAGTTCGCCAGGACGCTCAGGACCGAGCTGACGTCCCAGCGGGCCGTTGCGGGGGTCGCGCCCTCGATGCGGACGGCCACCGAGTCGACGAACTCCCGGGCTGTCAGGGGGTGCGTCGCGGGGATCTGGGAGGCGATCACTCGGGCTGCCTCCCGGGGCAGGGACTGGGCGAGGGCCACGCGTTCGTCGCCGGTCACGTGGCCTCCCAGGGCCGAGAGGACTATGCGGGTGACGCGTTCCGCCTCCGCCTGCGTGGTGTACTGGCCCGCCTCCCGTACCGCCTCGGTCAGTTGGTCCCAGCGTGCGGCGTCGGCGTCACGGTCACGGGGCAGGGGGGATGCGGTGGGGACGGTGGTGGTTCTGGGCGGCGGGGGCGTCGTCACGGTCATCGTGCTGGCTCCTTCTCCGGACACTTCGAAGCATCAGCGCTTCGGCAGTTGGTCACTTCGGCGGTTCGGCGCGCTGGGGGCGGTGACGCCCCGGTACCCCGTAATGCGAGCTGCATGAGCTGGAGTTCGGCCAATGTGTCGCTCGGGGCGGGTGGTGCCGGTCTCCGCTGACGCGGGCAGCGCCGCGTCCCGGGTCCCGCTGGGGGGTCCGGGACGCGCGGTGCGGCCTGCGGTCAGCTGCTGAGCTGCTTTCGGTCGCCGGTGGTGCCGCCCGTGATCTGGATGCGGCGTGGCTTGGCCTGTTCGGCCACAGGGATGCGCAGGGTCAGGACGCCGGCCTCGTACGACGCGTCGATGCGGTCCGTGTCCAGGGTGTCGCCGAGGAACAGCTGGCGGGTGAAGGTGCCCGTGGGGCGTTCCGCCACGAGCAGCTCCGCGTCCTCGGGAGCCGGACTGCGGCGCTCGGCGCGGACGTTGAGGACATTGCGCTCGACGTCCAGCTCGATCGTCTCGGGGTCGATGCCGGGCAGGTCGAAGTGGACGAGGAATTCGTCCCCGGCCCGGTAGGCGTCCATCGGCATCGCTGCCGGGCGCGTCGTGTCTCCGAAGAGCTGTCGCGTGAGGCGGTCGACATCACGGAAGGGGTCCGTGCGCATGAGCATCACAGGTCACTCCTCTCTTCAGGGACTGGGTGCGATGCCCTAGGACTTCTTATATACCTCGCCGCATCAGACTTGACAAGCCTCGACTCAAGTTAGGGGAGTCGGGTCGCCTGCGCGTTAGTCTCGGCGAAAAACCGGACAAGAGGAGGCAGTCATGGCCAGGGTTCCCAGTGCGGTCGTGGCCGGTGCCGGGCTCGTCGGCGGGTACGGCGTCGCCCGGTGGACCAAGAAGCGGCAGCTCGGCGGGGCTGTGCTGGCCGTCGCGGGGGCTGCCGCCGCTCAGCAGTGGCGCAGGCAGGCCGGCGGGAAGGCCGCCGGTGCGCTGACCGCCGCCTACGTCGCCGCGTTCGCCGGGTCCCACCCGCTGGCGAAGAAGGTCGGCGCCTGGCCGTCCGTCCTCGGCGTCGCCGGCGCCGTCGCCCTCGCCTCCTGGGCCGTCGCCGACCGCAAGGCCTGAGGCCCCGCCGTCACCGTCCCGGTCAAGGCCTGGGGCCCGTCCCGGTGAGAGCCTGAAGGCCACGGTCACCTTCCCGGTGAAGGCCTGGAGGCCGCCGTCACCCTCCCGGTGATCGTGCAGCCCGGCCCGCCACCGGCACCCGCCACCAGCGCCCGGCACCGCCACCGCCACCCGCCACCGCTGTCACGGCGTGCTCGGCGCCGGCGGTGCCGACGGCCCCTGCGTCCCCGGGGCCGCCCCCGGGGCGCCCGGCGTGCCCCGGGCACCCCGCGTCGCCGCCCTGGCCCGGTCCGCCACCGCCGTCAGCGGGCGGGCGATGTCCTCCAGGGAGCGGCGTTCGGCCCGTACCGCCAGGAAGGCGGCGACCAGGCCCGCCGCGCACATCAGGGCCGCGCCGATGGAGAACGCCAGGACCGTGTCGCCGGCCCTGCCGGTGCCGGTGAGGTCGGCGAACAGCAGCGGGCCGCTGATGCCGCCGGCCGCCGTGCCGAGGGCGTAGAAGAACGCGATGGACATCGCCCTCGTCTCCATCGGGAAGATCTCGGAGACCGTCAGATACGCGCTGGACGCGCCCGCCGAGGCGAAGAACAGGACCGCGCACCAGCAGGCCGTCAGCGTGCCCGCGTTCAGCACACCCCGGTCGAACAGCCACGCCGTGCCGAACAGCAGCAGGCCCGAGAGCAGGTACGTCGAGGAGATCATCACCCGGCGGCCCACCGTGTCGAACAGCTTGCCCAGCAGCAGCGGGCCGCAGAAGTTGCCGACCGCGATCACCGCGAAGTAGTAGCCGGTGCGGTCGGAGGGCACGCCGTAGAACCTGGTCAGGATGGCGCCGAAGCCGAAGGTGATGGCGTTGTACAGGAACGCCTGGCCGATGAACAGGGAGAAGCCCAGCACCGCCCGCCTGCGGTACCGCCCGAAGACCGTACGGGCGATCTCCAGGAACGTCACGCTCCCGCGCTGGTGGATCTCCAGCTCGCTGCCCGGTTCCGGCAGCGTCACGCCCTTCTCCCGCTCCACCCGGCGCTCGATGCCCGAGACGATCTCCTCGGCCTCTCCGTCCCTGCCGTGGATCAGCAGCCAGCGCGGGCTCTCCGGGACGTGCCGCCGTACGAGGAGGATGACCAGGGCGAGTACGGCGCCGAGGGCGAAGGTGAGACGCCAGCCGACGTTCCGGGCCAGCAGGTCGGTGTCGAGCGCGACGATCGACAGCAGGGAGCCGCCGACCGCGCCGAGCCAGAAGCTGCCGTTGATGACCAGGTCCACCCGGCCGCGGTAGGGCGCCGGGATCAGCTCGTCGATCGCGGAGTTGATCGCCGCGTACTCGCCGCCGATGCCGAAGCCGGTCAGAAAGCGGAAGAGGAAGAACCACCAGGCTTCCCAGGAGACCGCGGTCAGGGCCGTCGCCGCGAGATACACCGCCAGTGTGATCATGAAGAGGTTCTTGCGGCCGAACCGGTCGGTCAGCCGGCCCCAGAACAGCGCGCCCGAGCAGGCGCCCGCCACATACAGCGCGGCGGCCACGCCGGTGATCTGTCCCGAGGTGATCGACACCCCGCTGCCGGGCTCGGCCAGCCGGCCGGCGATGTTGCCGACGACCGTGACCTCCAGGCCGTCCAGGATCCAGACGGTGCCCAGGCCGATCACGACCGTCCAGTGCCAGCGGGACCAGGGCAGGCGGTCCAGCCGGGCGGGGATGTCGGTGGTGATGGTCCGGCCGGTCTGCGGCGATGGTGCCTCGGCTGCGGCGCTCATGGGCTCCCTCCTCGTCGAAGGGCCCCCCGACCAGAGGGGGACACAGCAGGACGGGTGCCCGCACCCCGCGGAATCAGTCGGGACCGGCCGCGCGCTCAGGCCCCCAGCGTCCGCGTCACCGCATAGATCAGCAACCCCGCCAACGACCCCACCACCGTGCCGTTGATCCGGATGAACTGCAGGTCACGGCCGATGTGCGCCTCGATCTTCCGGGTGGTGTGCTCGGCGTCCCAGCCCGCCACGGTGTCCGTGATCAGCGAGGTGATCTCCGCCCGGTACGTCGTCACCACGTGCACCGCCGCACCCTCGACCCAACGGTCGACCTTCTCCTGCACCTTCGGCTCGGTCGCCATCCGCGCCCCCAGCGACAGCAGCGCCGCCCGCACCCGCATCCGCAGCTCACTGCGCTCGTCCTCGGCCGCCGTCACGATCATCGACCGTACGGCCGTCCAGACGGACGCGATCAGATCCTGCACCTCCCCCCGGCCCAGCACCTCCCCCTTGAGCCGCTCCACCCGCGCCCGGGTGTCCGTGTCGGACTGCAGATCGGAGGCGAAGTCGGTGAGGAAACGGTCGAGCGCGCCGCGCGCCGGATGCGAGGGCATGTCCCGCATCTCGGTCACGAACCGCAGCAGCTCCTTGTAGACCCGCTCGCCGACCCTGCGGTCCACGAACCGCGGCGTCCAGCCGGGCGCGCCGCCCTCCACGGCCACCATCACATCGTCCCGGTGCAGCACCAGCCAGTCGTGCGCACGCGACACCACCAGGTCCACCACCCGCCGGTGCCCGCCGTCGGCGACGATCCTCTCCAGGGTCTTGCCGATGCCCGGCGCGATCTCCTGCGCGTTCGCCCGCCGGGTGATGGCCTCACCGACGACCGCCTGCACATCCGAGTCCCTGAGGACCGTCAGCGCACCCCGCAACGCCGTCGCCAGCTCCGCCGTCACCCGGTCCGCGTGCTCCGGCTCGGCCAGCCACGCCCCGAGCCGGCTGCCGATGCCGACCGCACGCAGCCGCTGCCGTACGACGTCCTCGGAGAGGAAGTTCTCGCCGACGAACTCGCCCAGCGAGACACCCAGCTGGTCCTTCTTCGTGGGGATGATCGCGGTGTGCGGGATGGGCAGCCCCAGCGGATGCCGGAACAGGGCCGTGACCGCGAACCAGTCGGCGAGCGCGCCCACCATGCCCGCCTCGGCGGCCGCGGCCACATACCCCGCCCAGGGGCCCGCACCCTCGTGCGTGGCCAGCCTGGCCAGGACATAGACCACCGCCACGAGCAGCAGCAGGGCCGTCGCCGTGAGCTTCATCCGCCGCACCCCGCGCCGGCGTTCCTCGTCGGCCGGGGTGAAGGCCGTCATGGTCTTGTACGACACACCCCGCGCCGGCGCCGCTTCCGTCTCCGTAGGTCCCATCAGCTCCACCCGTCAGCTCCACCCGGTCGGTGATCCCGCACACAATTGTCCCTTCCTGACCGACTCCCGGAACGGAACAGGAGTTCCCGGCGTCTGTCCGAGCGGGGGTTTAGGCAGGGCCCTGACAGGTCTGGCGGGCCCATGGCGCATCATGGACTCATCAAGATCGGAGCGTCGGGCTCCCATCCCAAGGAGAACAACAGAGCATGACCAAGCGTCATGGTTATGCCGTCCTGAGTGCGCTCGTCGCACTGGTGCTGGCCGTTTCCGCCGCCATCTACCTCACCGTGACGGCCGACGGCGGCACCCCGCGCGGCACTCTCGCCGACAACCGCCCCCACCACCGCTCCTCCGTCGCCCCCGCCTCCACCGGCACCTGGGTCGGCGCCTGGTCCGCCGCGCCGGTGGGCGGCGAACCCCGCACCGAGACCGCCGGCCTCGCCGGCCACTCGGTGCGCAACGTCGTCCACGCCGGCACCGGTGGCACGAGTGCCCGGATCACCCTGTCCAACCTCTACGGCCACGACCCGCTGACCCTCACGCACGCCTCGATCGCCCTCTCCTCGGGCGACGGCACCGCCGCGGCCGACCCGGACTCGATGCGCCGCCTCACCTTCGACGGCGCCACCGGCGTCGTCATACCCGCCGGCGGACAGATCACCAGCGACGCCGTACGCCTCACCGTCCCGCACGACAGCGACGTCCTGGTCACCACCTACTCCCCCACCCCGTCCGGCCCGGTCACCTACCACCCGCACGCACAGCAGATCTCCTACGTCGCCGACGGCGACCGCACCGAGGACGCGACCGGCACCCCCTACACCGAAGAGACCCCGTACTGGCGCTACGTGACCGGCCTCGACGTCCTCAGCAACGAGGCCGACGGCACGGTCGTCGTCTTCGGCGACTCCATCACCGACGGCATCACCTCCACCGTCGACGCCAACCACCGCTGGCCGGACCTCCTCGCGGACCGGCTGCGCACCGCACTGCAGGGCGGGCGGCCACTGCCGCGCTACAGCGTGGTGAACGAGGGCATCAGCGGCAACCAGGTCCTGGCCGACGGCCTCGGCCGGCCCGCCGAGAACCAGGCCGGCCTCGACCGCTTCGACCGCGACGCGCTCTCCCACCCGGGCGTCAAGGCCGTCGTCATCGAGCTGGGCATCAACGACATCCTGCGCAACCCGGAACTCGCCGACCCCCACCGCATCCTCGCCGGCCTGCGCACCCTGGTCCGCCAGGCCCACACCCGCGGCCTGAAGGTCGTCGGCGCCACCCTGATGCCCTTCGAGGGCCACCGCGGCTACACCCCGGCCCGCGAGGCGGTACGCCGGCGGATCAACGCGGAGATCCGGGCCGGCGGCGTCTACGACGCGGTGGTCGACTTCGACCAGGCCCTCCGCGACCCCTACGACCCCCGCCGCCTTCGCCCCGAGTACGACTCCGGCGACCACCTGCACCCCAGCGACCTGGGCTTCAGCAGGATGGCCGAGGTGTTCGACCTCAGCACGCTCAACGGCGCGGGCCAGACGGAACTGTGACCACGGGGCGAGGAATACTGGCGGGCATGACCCGCTTGATCCTCGCCACCCGCAACGCCGGAAAGATCACCGAGCTGAGGGCCATCCTCGCCGCAGCAGGACTGCCGCACGAACTCGTGGGTGCGGATGCGTACCCGGAAGCCCCCGACGTCAAGGAAACGGGCGTCACCTTCGCCGAGAACGCCCTGCTCAAGGCGCACGCCCTCGCCCAGGCCACCGGTCTGCCCGCGGTCGCCGACGACTCCGGCCTCTGCGTCGACGTCCTGGGCGGCGCCCCCGGCATCTTCTCCGCCCGCTGGTCCGGCCGCCACGGCGACGACAAGGCCAACCTGGAGCTGCTGCTGGCCCAGCTCGCCGACATCGCGGAGGAGCACCGGGGGGCGCACTTCGCCTGCGCGGCGGCGCTTGCCCTGCCGGACGGCCGTGAGCGGGTGGTCGAGGGGCAGCTGAGGGGCGTGCTCCGGCATGCGCCGTCCGGCACGAACGGCTTCGGCTACGACCCGATCCTCCAGCCGGAGGGCGAGAGCCGCACGTGCGCCGAGCTGAGCCCCGAGGAGAAGAACGCGATCAGCCACCGGGGGAAGGCGTTCCGGGCGCTTGTGCCCGTTGTGCAGGAGTTGCTGGGCTGACACACGAAAGGGGCCGTCCAGGCGGACGGCCCCTCGGCGCGTGCGGCCGATGGGAGTCGAACCCACATGGGCAAATGCCCCGAGGCACCTAAAACCTCTGCTTATACCATTCAGCAACGGCCGCGTGCCCGCCCATGCTACCGGGACGCGTGCGACTTCGACTCCCGCCTCTGCACCATGTGCTGGTGACTGCGTGGCAATTGGGGCAGAGCAACCGCAGGTTCTCGCGCCGGTCGTCGCTCCGGTCCCCGTTGATGTGATCGACCTCCAGCGGCAGCGGCCGGCCCCGCCACACCGGCTCCGCACCGCAGCGGGCGCAGCGCTCTGGCACGCCAAGGGCCGCCATCGCCCACTTGAGCCGGTCGCTCGGAATGCGCCGGGCCTGGCCGACCGGCAGTCACGCACGGAAATGAGAAAGCGGCTCGCACCAGGTCCTTCCGGTGCGAGCCGCCAGCTACAGCCTCAGACCCTCAGATACCCAGGTCCTTGATGATCTTGGCCACGTGGCCGGTGGCGCGGACGTTGTAGAGGGCCTTTTCGACCTTGCCCTCCTCGTCCACGACGATCGTGGAGCGGATGACGCCCAGGTAGGTCTTGCCGTAGTTCTTCTTCTCGCCGTAGGCGCCGTAGGCCTCGGTGACCTTCTTCTCCGGGTCGGCCAGCAGCGTGACCTTGAGGGACTCCTTCTCGCGGAACTTCGCGAGCTTTTCCGGGGTGTCGGGGCTGATGCCGAGCACGTCGTAGCCGGCGGAGGCCAGGACGTCCAGGTTGTCCGTGAAGTCGCAGGCCTGCTTGGTGCAGCCGGGGGTCAGGGCGGCCGGGTAGAAGTAGACGATGACCTTGCGGCCCTTGTGGGACGCGAGGGATACGTCGTTGCCGTCGGCGTCGGGGAGGGTGAAGGCGGGGGCCACGTCCCCCGGCTGGAGTCGCTCGCTCATCGGGCCAGGGTATCCGGGGGGCCTTGCGGTGCGCCGGGAGCAGAAGCTGACAGACTGTCCGGGACAGCATCAGGAGACTTCGGAGGCCGTACGGTGGCGGACACGTCGGACACCAGAACCCCGGCGCAGATCGAGGCGGACATCAAGCGCCGCCGTGAAGTGCTGGCCGAGACGCTCGACGAGATCGGGGTGCGGGTGCACCCGAAGACGATCGTCGGGGATGCGAAGGCGAAGGTCGTGGCCCATCTCGATCACACCGTGGGCCGGGCGTACGTCCAGGTCAATCGTGTGGTGACTGAGGTGCGGGCGCAGTTCGTCGACGAGAAGGGCGGGTTGCGGGTGGAGCGGGTCGTGCCGGTCGCGCTGCTCGCCGTCGGCGTCGTCGGGCTGCTCACCGTGGGATCGCGGCGGCGCAAGGGCTGACCCGGGCGCGGACCGCAGGGGCGAAGGCAGGTAGGTTCGAGGCGTGAGCGCCAACAGAAACCAGCACAGCACCCCCCATCACGACAAGCTCCCGATCCGGATGCTGCACGACCGGGTTCTGGTCAAGCAGGAGACCGGTGAGGGCGAGCGGCGGTCGGGGGGCGGCATTCTGATTCCCGCCACCGCGGCGGTCGGACGGCGGCTGGCCTGGGCCGAGGTCGTCGCGGTCGGGCAGAACGTACGGACCGTGGAGCCGGGTGACCGGGTGCTGTTCGATCCGGAGGACCGGGCCGAGGTCGAGGTGCGGGGTGTGGCCTACGTGCTCATGCGCGAGCGGGATCTGCACGCCGTGGCCGCGGACCGGTTCGAGGGGTCGGAGGACTCCACGGGTCTGTACCTGTAAGCGGGTCCGCCGGTGTTCGGCAGCCGAAGGGGCCGGTGACCATCGTCACCGGCCCCTTTTGTACCGCCGGGCGTCAGGTGACGGGGCCGCCTCCCGGGCCGGCGGTCGTGCCTGTCGTACCGCCGCCGTCGGCGGCGCCGCCCGCGTCCGTGCCGCCCCCGGTGGGGTCGCCGCCGGTCGTGTCGCCCCCGGTGGTGTCTCCGCCCGTGGGGTCACCGCCGGTGGTCGTACCGCCGGTGGTGGGGGTGCCGGTGGTGGTGCCGCCGGTGGTCGTGCCGCCCGTGGTGTCACCGCCGGTGGCCGCGCCGCCGGTGGTGGGCGTACCGGTGGTGGTGCCGCCGGACGGGCTCATGGTCGCGCCGCCGGTGCCCGGGCCGCCGCCGGTGGTCGTACCGCCGTTGTTCTGGCTGCCGGTGGTGCCCGGCTGGGCGGAGGAGCCGGTGGTGGGCGGCTGCGGCTGGTCGGCGCCCTGCTGCAGCTGCAGGTCGAAGTCGCTGGCCGGGGTGCCCTTGAGGGCCGTGCGCGTGTACTGCGCCCAGATCTCGGTGGGCGGGCCGCCGCCGTTCATGCGGGGCTGGCCGAGGGCGCCGTACAGCGGCATGTGCTTGGCGGTCACCGGGTCCTGGCCCATGACGGAGACCACCGTGGCCAGGTCGGGGGTGTAGCCCGCGAACCAGGCGGCGGTGTCGTTCTCGGCGGTGCCGGTCTTGCCGGCCGCCGGGCGGCCCGCCTGCTGCGCGGCGACGGCGGTGCCGTTGTCGACGACGCTCTGCAGGATCGACGTGGTGGTGTCGGCGGCCTCCCGGCTGACGGCCTGCTTGACCGGCTGGTCGGGCAGGGACACGTCCTTGGTGCCGTCCTTGGTGATCTTCTCGATCAGGGTGTACGTGCCGTGCTTGCCGTGGTTGGCGATCGTCGCGTACGCCTCCGTCATGTCCAGGACGCTGGCGGTGGCGGTGCCGAGCGCCATCGACGGGGACGGGTACAGGTCAGGGGTGTCGGACGGGATACCGAGGGCGATCGCGGTCTGCTTGACCTTGGACGGGCCGACGTCGGCGGCCATCTGCGCGTAGACCGCGTTGACGGACAGGTCCGTCGCCTTGGTGACGGTGATCGGGCCGTACGACTTCTGGTCCTCGTTCTCCGGGTTGTAGGGCGTGCCGCTCCAGCCCTCGACGAGCCGCTTGTTGGTGCCGTCGTACACGGTGTTCGGGGTGATGGTGCGGCCGTCCTGGGTGGTCGAGCCGTTCTGCACCGCCGAGGTGAACACGAGGGGCTTGAAGGTGGAGCCGACCTGGAAGTCACCGCGGGTCGCGCCGTTGGTGTACTGCTTCACGTAGTCGATGCCGCCGTACATGGCGACGACCTTGCCGGTCTTCGGGTCGATGGAGGCGCCGCCCGCGCGGACGTACTTGTCCTTGGGGTTGTTCTTCTTGTCCAGCTTGGACATCAGCTGGTCGTCCACCGCCTTGACGAAGGCGTCCTGCTTGTCCTTCTGGATGGTGGTGGTGATGCGGTAGCCGCCGGCGGCGAGCTGGTCGGCGTCGAGGATGTTGTTCGCGGCCAGGTAGTGCTTGATCGCGTCCACGAGGTAGCCGCGCTGGCCGGACAGGCCGGTGGAGACCGTCTGCTCCTTCGGCATGGGGAACTTCATGCCGGCGCGCTTGGACTCGCTGAGCCAGCCCTTCTTGACCATGCCGTCCAGGACGTAGTTCCAGCGGGCGACGGCCGCGGCCTTGTTCTCGGGGTGGGCGACGACGTCGTACTCGCTGGGCGCGTTCACGAGCGCGGCGAGGTAGGCGGCGCGGGCCGGGTCGAGGTCCCTGGCGTCGGCGCCGAAGTAGGCCTGGGCGGCGGCCTGGATGCCGTAGGCACCGCGGCCGAAGTAGCTGGTGTTGAGGTAGCCCTCCAGGATCTGGTCCTTGGACTTGTTGCGGTCCAGCTTGATCGAGATGAAGAACTCCCTGGCCTTGCGGGTGAGCGTCTGCTCCTGGCCCAGGTAGTAGTTCTTCACGTACTGCTGGGTGATCGTGGAGCCGGACTGCTTGCCCTTGCCGGTGGCGGTGTTCCAGGCGGCGCGGAGCATGGCCTTGGGGTCGACGGCGGACTCGGAGTAGAAGTCGCGGTCCTCGGCGGCCAGTACGGCGTGCTGGGCGTCCTTGGAGACCTCGGCGAGGCTCACCTTCTCGCGGTTGATCTGGCTGTCGCGGGTGTCGCGGGCGATCTGGGAGCCGTCGGCGTAGAAGTAGACGTTGGCCTGTTTGGTGGCGAGGGCGTTGGCGGGCGGGATCTTCACGAGGGAGTAGCCGAGGAAGAAGAGCCCGACGAGGAGGAGGATGCCGATGACGAAGGTGCCGAGCACCATGCGCCAGGTGGGGATGATCCGCCGCCACCCGGTCCGCTTGGGCCGCTTCGGTTTCTTCGCCTTGCCCTTGCCCTCGCCGTCGCCGGGGGCCGGCTGACCCTCGCTGGGCGTGCCGGTGGTGGTACCGGTGCCGGGGGCGGCCTGGGTGCCGTGGCCTCGGGTGGCGGCTCCGGTGGCCCGGGTCGTGGGGCCGGCGGGGTCCGGGGCGCCGGACGGGGAGGCGGCCTCCGTCCTGGCGGGGTCGCCCGGCTCGGCCGCTCGGGGCGCGCCGACGCGCCGGAGGACCTGGGTGGTCTCGGGTGCCCGCGTCTCACCGGCAGCCTGAGCCGCACCGGCCTTCTTGCCGGACCGGTCCTGCCGGGAGTCCCGGGGCGCCGCGACCTTCCGGAGCACCTGGGTGCTCTCGGCGGGCTGCGCCGGCTCGGCGGCGGCCCCACCCCCGTCCGCCTGCGACTTCGCGGAGTCACCAGGTCGCCGGGCAGACGCGTCGGACGCCTGGGGGGCACGGGAGGCCGGTGCGGCCGTCGACCCACCGGCCTCCGGACCCGCACCGGCCCGGGGCGCCGACGCGCCACCGGAAGCCCGGCCGGAGGCCGAGGCACCGCGAGCCGCCGGACCCCCCTCGGAGCCCGCCCCGCCACGAGCCGCCGGCACACCACCAGCGGACCCCGACGCGGAAACCCCGCCGGAAGCCGCCGGGCGCCCGCCCGAAGCCGAAGCCGAACCGTCACGCGGCGCCGGACCCGAGCCGTCACGAGCCGTCGGCACACCACCAGCGGCTCCCGTCGCGGAAGCCCCGCCGGCAGCCGACGCACCGCGAGCCGCCGGACCTCCCTCGGACCCCGCCCCGCCACGAGCAGCCGGGCGCCCGCCCGAAGCCGAAGCCGAACCGTCACGAGCCGCCGACCCCGAACCGTCACGAGCCGTCGGCGCGTCGCCGGCAGCCCTGCCGGAGGCCGGGGCGTCGCCCTGGGCGGGCGTCGCCTGGTCCGTGCGGCCGCCCCGGGCCGCCTGGCGGGCCCGGGCCATGGAGGCGGTCCGCTCCTGGGCCGAGGGGTCCGCCGGAGCCGGGCCGTCCGGGGCCGGCGTCGCGCCGTCACCCGTTCGGCCGAGCCCGGGCCGCCGGGCCCTACCCGGCTGCTCGGCCCCCTCTGCCGGCGTCTCCCCGGTCTCTGCCCGCTCGGCGGGCGGTGTCGGCCTGCCGGTCCCCCTGACCGTGCCGGTGGCCGGCGTGTCGCGGCCACCGGGGTCGCCGGGCCCTTCAGCCGGCAGCGGCTTTTTCGGCGGCACGCCTTCGTTCGGCTGCTGCGGCTGCGGCTCGTCGCTCATCTCGTGCACGGACTCCTGTTTCGCGTCGTACGTTCCCGTACGCCTCGTACGCTTCTGCGCCCCCAGTTGGAAGACTCTCGCACCTGGCGTTCCGTTCCCGGTTCCCGGCACGCTTCGGGCACGAATATTGCGTGGCCGGCAGCCGGACCCCTGGACTAGGCTCCTGCGCTTCGGTGTCGAGCGGTCCCAGGAGGTGGACTGGCGTGGACGCGGGACGGTTGTACGTGGCCGTCGCGGCGGGGGGATTCAGACGGTACGCGACGTATCGGGCCGCCACTGCGGCAGGGGTCTTCACCAACACCGTCTTCGGGCTGATCCTTGTCTATACCTATCGCGCCCTGTGGGACGAGCGGCCGCACCTGGGCGGCTGGGATGAGACGCAGGTCGTGACCTATGTCTGGCTGGGGCAGGCGTTTCTCGCGGCGCTCGCGCTCGGGGGCGGCGGCGTCGAGAACGAGTTGATGGAACGCATCCGTACGGGGGACGTGGCGATCGACCTCTACCGGCCCGCCGACCTGCAGCTGTGGTGGCTGGCCACGGATCTGGGCCGGGCGTTCTTCCAGCTGCTGGGGCGGGGGCTCGTGCCCTTCGCCTTCGGTGCCCTGTGCTTCCCCGTGTATCTGCCGACGGACGTGGGCACCTGGGCCGCCTTCCTGGTCGCCGTGCTGCTGGCGATGCTCGTCGGGTTCGGGATCCGCTATCTGGTGGCGCTCAGCGCGTTCTGGCTGCTGGACGGCCAGGGAGTGACGCAGATGTCCTGGCTTGTCGGTTTCTTCTGCTCGGGCATGCTGCTGCCGCTGAACATCTTCCCGGGGACGCTCGGCGAGGTCGTACGGGCCCTGCCGTGGTCCTCGCTGCTCCAGGCGCCGGCGCAGATCCTGCTGGGGCACGGGGACCCGCTGGGCACGTATGTGTTCCAGGGGGCGTGGGCGGTGGTGCTGCTGGGTGCCGGGCGGCTGGTGCAGTCGGCGGCGACGCGGCGGGTGGTGGTGCAGGGTGGGTGAGACGGGCCGGCTCCGGGAAGGGCTGCGGGCCTATCTGATGATCGCCGGGATGTGGATCAGGTCCACCATGGCCTACCGCGCCTCCTTCGCGATGACCACGTTCGGCAACTTCTCGGCGACCTTCTTCGACTTCGTCGCGATCATGCTGATGTTCTCGCGGGTGGACACCCTCGGCGGCTGGTCGCTGCCCGAGGTGGCGTTCCTGTACGGCCTGTCCGGTACGGCCTTCGGGCTGGCCGATCTGGTGATCGGGTCGATGGAGCGGCTGGGGCGGCGGGTGCGCGACGGCACGCTGGACACGCTGCTGGTGCGCCCGGCGCCGGTGCTGGCGCAGGTGGCGGCGGACCAGTTCGCCCTGCGCAGGCTGGGCCGGGTGGTGCAGGGGCTGCTGGTGCTCACCTGGGCGCTGCTCCGGCTCGACGTCGCCTGGACGCCGCTGAAGCTGCTGCTGATGCCGGTGATGGTGGTGAGCGGCTGCGGGATCTTCTGCGCGGTGTTCGTGGCGGGGGCGGCCTTCCAGTTCCTGGCGCAGGACGCCTCCGAGGTGCAGAACGCCTTCACCTACGGCGGTACGACGCTGCTGCAGTATCCGCCGACGGTGTTCGCGAAGGAGCTGGTGCGCGGGGTGACGTTCGTGCTGCCGCTGGCCTTCGTCAACTGGCTGCCCGCGACCTATGTGCTGGGGCGGCCGTATCCGCTGGGGCTGCCGCGGTGGACGGCGTTCGCACCGCCGCTGGTGGCGGTGGGGTGCTGTGCGCTGGCGGGGCTGGCCTGGCGGGCGGGACTTCGTTCGTACCGGAGCACAGGGAGCTAGCGTGAGCGACTTCATCGCCGTCGAGAGGGTCGAGAAGGTCTTCGAGGTGCGCAGGAAGACCGGGTTCCTGAAACGGGAGCGGCGCGAGGTGCGGGCGGTCGACTCGATCTCGTTCACCGTGGCGCGCGGGGAGATGGTCGGGTACATCGGGCCGAACGGCGCCGGGAAGTCGACGACGATCAAGATGCTGACCGGCATCCTGACGCCGAGCGCGGGACGGCTGCGGGTGGCGGGCATCGACCCGTCGAGGGAGCGCAGGCTGCTGGCGCACCGGATCGGGGTGGTGTTCGGGCAGCGTACGACCCTGTGGTGGGACCTGCCGCTGATCGACTCCTACCGGCTGGCGCACCGGATGTACCGGATCCCGGACGCCCGTTACCGGGAGAACCTGGACCGGCTGGTGGAACTCCTGGACCTGGGTTCCCTGTTGGACGTGCCCGTGCGGCAGCTGTCGCTCGGGCAGCGGATGCGCGGGGACATCGCGGCGGCGCTGCTGCACGATCCCGAGGTGCTCTACCTGGACGAGCCGACGATCGGCCTGGATGTGGTGTCCAAGGCCAAGGTGCGGGGCTTCCTGCGGGAGTTGAACGCCGAGCGCGGGACGACCGTGCTGCTGACCACGCACGACCTGCAGGACATCGAGCAGTTGTGCTCGCGGGTGATGGTGATCGACCACGGGCGGATGATGTACGACGGCCCGCTCGCGGGGCTGCACGAGGCCGGGGAGAGCGAACGGACGCTGGTGGTGGACCTGGAGCGGGAGCTGCCGCCGGTGCGGGTGCCGTCGGCGCGGGTGGTGCGGGTGGAGGGGCCGCGGCAGTGGCTGGCGTTCCCGGCGGGGCGGTCGGCGGCGCCGCTCGTCGCGCATCTCGCGGCGGAGTATCCGCTGGTGGACCTGTCGGTGCGGGAGCCGGACATCGAGGCGGTCATCGCGAAGATGTACGCGGAGAAGGCGGTCTCGTAGGCTTCTGTCATGACCGACGACGCAAGTGGGGACCTCCGGGCGTCCGACAACGACCGTGACCGGGTCGCCGAGGTCCTGCGGGACGCCCTGGCCGAGGGCCGGCTCGACATGGCGGAGTTCGAGGAGCGGCTGGAGGCGGCGTACAAGGCCCGTACCTACGGCGAGCTGGCGCCGCTCACCCGGGATCTGCCGACGGCCGGCGCGGTGGCGTCCCCCGCTCCCGTCTCCTTCGTCAAGGAACCTGCGGCGAGCGCGAGTTGGGCGCCGCGGATCGTCGGGGGCGAGGGGTCCTCGACGGGCGCGGTCGCCATCATGTCGGGGTTCCAGCGCAAGGGCCGCTGGACGGTGCCGAAGCTGTTCAACTGCTTCGCGTTCTGGGGCGGCGGCGAGATCGACCTGCGGGAGGCGGACTTCGCGGACCGCGAGGTCCAGATCAACTGCGTGGCGATCATGGGCGGCGTCCAGGTCATCGTGCCACCGGGGGTCGAGGTCGTCGTCCGCGGCATCGGCGTCATGGGCGGCTTCGACCACCCCAGGGACGACGGCCCGCCCGAGCCCGGCGCTCCGCGCGTGGTCATCGGCGGGTTCGCCTTCTGGGGCGGGGTCGCCGTGGCGCGCAAGGTCACGCGGGCGGAGCAGAAGCGGCTGAAGGAGCAGCGCCGTCAGGAGAGGCTGGAGCGCCGGGAGTCCCGGCGAGAGCTGGGCTGAGGCGCGCCCCGCGGGGGCACGGGGCCGGGCCCCCTACTTCGTGCACACCTTGGTCAGTTCACCGGCCGCGTCCGTGACCGGCCCCACGTCCGGTGACTTGTCGCCGTTCTTGATGGCGGTCCGTACGTTGTCCACGGCCTTGTTCACGTCGTCGACCGCCTTGTTGACGTCGGCGTTGTCCGTCTTGTCGCCGATCTTCCCCAGGTTCTTCTCGATGGAGTCGAGCGAGGCGTCGGCCTGGGCGGGGTCGTTGGCGGCGCTCTCCACGGCCTGCTGCAGGCCGGTGACGCTGTCGGCTATGGAGTCGGCGGTCTGGGCGCAGTCCAGGGCCTTGTTCACAGCGTCGCAGCCGGTGGTGAGGCCGGTCGTGAGCGCGGCGAGCGCGACGGCGGCGACGGCGGTGAGACGGCGTCGGCTGACGGCCATGGTGGTGGTTCCCTCCCTGGTAAGGCTGTGCCGTACCGGTAGGACGCCGAGGAGGGCGCACGGGTTGCCCGCGCGCCCTCCTTTTGTTGGGCCGCCCTTTACTTTGCGAGCGTGGCTTCGAGGGCCGCGCGCTGGTGGGCGGCGAGTTCGGCGCAGCCGGTGACGGCGAGGTCGAGCAGGGCGTTGAGTTCCTCGCGGGCGAACGGCTCGGCCTCGGCGGTGCCCTGGACCTCGACGAAGCGGCCGTCGCCGGTGCAGACGACGTTCATGTCGGTCTCGGCGCGCACGTCTTCCTCGTAGCGGAGGTCGAGCAGCGGGACGCCGCCGACGATGCCCACGGAGACCGCGCTCACGGTGCCGGTGAGCGGCTGGCGGCCGGCCTTGATCAGCTTCTTGCCCTGGGCCCAGGCGACGGCGTCGGCGAGCGCCACATAGGCGCCGGTGATCGCCGCCGTACGGGTGCCGCCGTCGGCCTGGAGGACGTCGCAGTCGAGGACGATGGTGTTCTCGCCGAGCGCCTTGTAGTCGATGACGGCGCGCAGGGAGCGGCCGATGAGCCGGGAGATCTCGTGGGTGCGGCCGCCGATCCTGCCCTTGACGGACTCGCGGTCGCCGCGGGTGTTGGTGGCGCGGGGCAGCATGGCGTACTCCGCGGTGACCCAGCCCTCGCCGCTGCCCTTGCGCCAGCGCGGGACGCCCTCGGTCACGGAGGCGGTGCAGAACACCTTGGTGTCGCCGAAGGAGACGAGGACGGAGCCCTCGGCGTGCTTGCTCCAGCCGCGTTCGATGGTGACCGGGCGAAGCTGTTCGGGGGTACGGCCGTCGATGCGAGACATGCCGATGAGCCTATCCGCACCTGCGAAAGGGGCTCCTCCCGCGTCGGGAAGAGCCCCTTACAGGTGACCCCGGCCGGAGACGGGGTCTCACATCATGTCTTCGATCTCCGCGGCGATCGGGTCGGCGTCGGTGCCGATGACGACCTGGATGGCGGTGCCCATCTTGACGACGCCGTGGGCGCCGGCGGCCTTCAGGGCGGCCTCGTCGACCAGCGAGGCGTCGGACACCTCGGTGCGCAGCCGGGTGATGCAGCCCTCGATCTCCTCGATGTTGTCGATGCCGCCGAGGGCGGCGACGATCTTCTCAGCCTTGCTGGCCATGTTCCCTCTCCCTGATCCGAACCGCTTTGTCGCAGTAACCCACAGTTGGCCCATCTTCGCGAGCGGTCATGCCGTACGTGCCGAATGATGGCGATCACCACAGCGGAACCGTCCGCGAACTGGTCTACACCACACGGGGGACGGTCGCCAAACCGCGCCGGAGTCGAGTGGCCGGGAGGACGTCATGAGCGCGGAGAGCGCCGGCAGCCCGCAGGACACGGCCCCTCCCGCACGGGAGCACTGGAACCGGCTGTTCCAGGGCCTGCAGAAGATGGGCCGCAGCCTGCAGCTGCCGATCGCGGTGCTGCCGGCCGCGGGCATCCTCAACCGGCTGGGCCAGCCGGACGTGTTCGGCGACCAGGGCCTGGGCTGGACGGACGTGTCCAGGGTGATGAAGGGCGCGGGCGGCGCGCTGCTCGACGGCTCCCTCGGCCTGCCCCTGCTGTTCTGCGTCGGCGTGGCGATCGGCATGGCGAGGAAGGCGGACGGCTCCACCGCGCTCGCCGCGGTCGTGGGATTCCTCGTCTACTACAGCGTCCTGCACCAGTTCCCCGAGCGGTGTCCGGGCGGCTCGAAGGCACTGCCGGACATCGGCTGCCAGGTGAGCGTGGGGGCGGGCGTCGGCGCGGTGACGCCGTTCACCTTCCAGAACCCCGGCGTGTTCGGCGGCATCGTCATGGGTCTGCTGACGGCCTTCTTCTGGGCCCGTTTCCATCGCACCAGGCTGGTGGACTGGCTGGGCTTCTTCAACGGCCGCCGGCTGGTGCCGGTCATCATGGCGTTCGTCGCCATCGGCTTCGCGGCGCTGTGCCTGTGGATCTGGCCGCCGATCGGTGCCGGCCTGGAGAGCTTCGGCCACTGGCTGCGGGACGCGGGCGCCTGGGGCGCCGGCGTCTTCGGGGTCGCCAACCGCGCCCTACTCGTCATCGGCCTGCACCAGTTCCTGAACGTGCCCGTCTGGTTCCAGTTCGGCACGTACACGCCGCCGGGCGGCAAGCCGGTGCACGGCGACATCAACATGTTCCTCGCGGGCGATCCGCACGCGGGCCAGTTCACCTCGGGGTTCTTCCCGATCATGATGTTCGCGCTGCCGGCGGCGGCGCTGGCCATCACCCACTGCGCGAAGCCGCACCGCCGCAAGGAGGTCGGCGGTCTGATGCTGTCGGTGGCGCTGACGTCGTTCGTGACCGGCATCACCGAGCCGATCGAGTACTCGTTCCTGTTCGTCGCCCCCCTGCTCTACGCCGTCCACGCCGTGCTCACGGGTGTGTCGATGGCGGTGACCTGGGCGCTCGGGGTGCATGACGGCTTCAGCTTCTCGGCCGGACTGATCGACTACGTGATCAACTGGAACCTGGCGACGAAACCGTGGGCGATCATCCCGATCGGGCTGTGTCTCGCGGTCGTGTACTACGCCGTCTTCCGGTTCGCGATCACCAGGTTCGACCTGAGGACTCCGGGCCGTGAGCCGGAGGAAGAGGTCGAGGACACCACCAGGGCGTGACCTCTTACCACAGCGGCACGCCGCGTAGCGTGGCGGTAGCGGATTTCGTGGTTCCTTGTCCCGCCCCCATCGTGCTACAACAGGTCTACACCACTGGGTGGTGTAGACCACCAGCGATGGAGGAAACCAACCATGAGCACCGCCACCGCCACGGCGGCCCCCGCGAAGAAGCGGGGATCCGGCCTGTTCCAGGGCCTGCAGAAGGTCGGCCGCAGCCTGCAGCTCCCGATCGCCGTGCTGCCGGCGGCGGGCATCCTGCTGCGGCTCGGCCAGGACGACGTGTTCGGTAAGGACGGCCTCGGCTGGAACAAGGTCGCGGCCGTGTTCGCCACCGCCGGTGACGCCGTCTTCAGCAATCTGCCGCTGCTGTTCTGCGTGGGCATCGCCATCGGCTTCGCCAAGAAGGCCGACGGCTCGACGGCGCTGGCGGCGCTGGTCGGCTTCCTGGTGTACAAGAACGTGCTGACCGCGTTCCCGATCACCGAGGCCAGGATAACCAAGGGCGCGGACATCCCCGCCACGTACAACGACCCCAAGGTGCTCGGCGGCATCGTCATGGGTCTCATCGCCGCCGTCGTCTGGCAGCGCTTCCACCGCACCAGGCTGCCGGACTGGCTGGGCTTCTTCAACGGCCGCCGGCTGGTCCCCATCCTGATGGCCTTCATCGGCACCGGTATCGGCGTGCTCTTCGGTCTGGTCTGGGAGCCCATCGGCAACGTCATCACCGACTTCGGCAAGTGGATGACCGGCCTCGGCGCGGTCGGCGCGGGCCTGTTCGGCCTCATCAACCGCGGTCTGCTGCCCGTCGGCATGCACCAGTTCGTCAACACGGTCGCCTGGCAGGAGATCGGCAGCTACAAGGACTCCGCCGGTGCCCTGTGGCACGGTGACCTGCCCCGCTTCTTCCACGGGGACCCGACCGCCGGTCAGTTCATGACGGGCTTCTTCCCGATCATGATGTTCGCCCTCCCGGCGGCCGCCCTGGCGATCACCCACTGCGCCCGCCCCGAGCGCCGCAAGGCCGTCGGCGGCATGATGCTCTCCCTCGCCCTGACCTCGTTCGTCACCGGTATCACCGAGCCGATCGAGTTCGCCTTCATGTTCATCGCCCCGCTGCTCTACGCGATCCACGCGGTGCTCACCGCGGTGTCGATGGCGGTGACCTGGTCGCTGGGCGTGCACCACGGCTTCAGCTTCTCGGCCGGCGCGATCGACTACGTCCTCAACTGGGGTCTGGCGACCAAGCCGTGGATGATCATCCCCATCGGTCTGGTCTTCGCGGTGGTCTACTACGTGGTCTTCCGCTTCGCGATCACCAGGTTCAACCTCCCCACCCCCGGCCGCGAGCCCGAGGAGGAGGTCGAGGACCTCACCAAGGCCTGACGGCCGGCCCGTGGCGGTGCGGAAGGGCCCCGGAACCGTTCGGTTCCGGGGCCCTTCCGCACAGGGAGGACTAGATCTCGTACGTCACCCTCGGCGCCGCCAGTTCCACCGGTCCCCCGAACACCTCGCGGGCGTCGCGGAGGTTGACCTGCGGGTCGGTCCACGGCGGGATGTGGGTGAGGACCAGGCGGCGGGCGCCCGCGCGGGCCGCCGACTCGCCCGCCTCACGGCCGTTGAGGTGCAGGTCGGGGATGCTCTCCTTGCCGTGCGTGAACGCCGCCTCGCACAGGAACAGGTCGGTGTCCCGGGCCAGCTCGTCCAGGGCCTCGCTGACCCCCGTGTCGCCGGAGTACGTCAGCGACCGTCCGCCGTGCTCGATGCGGATGGCGTACGCCTCCACGGGATGGCGCACCCGCTCGGTGTGCACCGTGAACGGGCCGATCTCGAACGTGGACGGCTTCACGGTGTGGAAGTCGAAGACCTCGCTCATGGAGGAGGCGGAGGGGGTGTCGGCGTAGGCCGTGGTCAGGCGGTGTTCCGTACCCTCGGGGCCGTAGACCGGGATCGGGGCGCAGCGGCCGCCGTCGTGGCGGTAGTAGCGCGCGACGAAATAGCCGAGCATGTCGATGCAGTGATCGGCGTGCAGATGGCTCAGGAAGATCGCGTCGAGGTCGTAGAGACCGCAGTGGCGCTGCAGCTCGCCCAGGGCGCCGTTGCCCATGTCGAGAAGCAGCCGGAAGTCGTCGGCCTCGACGAGGTAGCTCGAACAAGCCGATTCCGCGGACGGGAACGACCCCGAGCAGCCGACGACGGTGAGCTTCATGAAGCAGAAACCTCCGTTGGCGGAAAGATCGAGCGAAGATCAAAAGGGCAGGAAACGGGGGTCGTGCGGTGCGTCGAGCGTAAGGCGCGAAAGCGCGGGTCGCTCCTCTGCCAGGGGCCGTTGTGGGCGAACTCACCTGTGCTGTCACCGGTTCGGCTGGACCCGGGGCGCAGAAGGATACGCAGAGGGCGCGCGATACTCGGCGCGCGCCGGTAACGTCGTCGTATGGACACGTCCTGGTGGCTGGCGCTCGCGGCGGTGGTACTGCTCGCCGTGGTCGCCACGCTCGTCGACGGCTGGGGAGGCGGTCGCCGGCCCGGCGGGCGGCGTCTGAGGCCCCCCGGCCGCGCGGGTGCGCGCCCGGCGCGGTCCGCCCGGCCGGCCCCCGGCGACATCTGGTGGGCGGACGTCCCCTACGAGGACCGCACCGACGCCAAGGACCGGCCCTGCCTGGTCCTGGCCGTGCGCGGGAACCGGGCCACGGTCGCGAAGATCACCAGTAAGTACCACGACGAACGCGCCGGGGTGATTCCGCTGCCCCCGGGCGCGGTCGGGGATGCCCGGGGGCGGCCCAGCTTCCTGGAGACCGACGAGCTCCGCGAGGTGCCGGTCGGCGACTTCCGGCGCCGGGTGGGTGTGGTCGACCCCGTTCTGTGGGACCAGGTACGGCACCTCGCGGGCTAGTCACTTCACGTTCACGGTGACCGTCCACTCCTGGATGCCCTTGCAGGAGACCTGGCCGGGCGCCGTCGGCTGGGCGCACAGCGGGCGGGAGGACGTCAGTTTCTCGGTTCCCCGGGCCACCGCCTGGTACGCGGCCGAGGCCTGGCCCGGCAGGATGACGAAGCCCGCGTTGATGCCCTTCAGCGCGGTGCCGCTGGCCATGACCGGCTTCCAGGGGCGGGACTTGGTGCCGTCGAGGGCCAGGCGGACCTCGCCGCCCTTGGCCACGCAGACGGTACGGCCGTTGTCGGCGGCCTTGAGCTGGACGAGGGGGGCGCAGCCGCCTGTGCCCGGGGCGGAGGACGCCGGCGGTGACGCCTTGCCGGCGCTTCCGCCGTCCGTGCCGCTCTGGGAACCGCATCCGGCGAGGAGCAGTGCTGTCGCCGCGAGGGCGAGGGATGTCGTCGTACGGCGCATGGGGTTCGCCTTTCTCTGCCGTGGCCGCACGGGGTCGGCCGCCTGGTGCAGATGTGACGTGCCGGCACGACGAAAGGATCCCGCACGCGGAAGGTTTCCGCGTGCGGGATCACTCTGTCCGGGTGCGGGGGTCAGCTGGTCGTCAGGGCGGTGTCGTCCACGACGAAGCTGGTCTGCTGCGAGGAGTCCTCCACGCCGTTGAACTTCAGGGTGACCGTCTGGCCCGCCAGCGAGGACAGGTCGAAGGTCTTCTGCGCGTACCCGGAGGCGGCGTTGAGGTTCGAGTACGTCGCCAGGGTGGTCGAACCGGCGGTGACCGTCAGCTTGTCGTACGCGGTGCTGCCGGTCTCGGCGGTGTCGATGTGCAGGTAGAAGGTGAGCGTGGCCTTGCAGCCGGCCGGGATCGTCACCGACTGGGACAGCGTGTCGGTGTGCGAGGAGCCGTAGCCGTCGAGCCAGGCGTAGTACGAGCCGCCGTGGGCCGCCTCACCGGAGTCGTTGGTGACGACCCCGCTGGACGTGGTCCAGGTGGTGCTGCCCGACTCGAAGCCCGGGTTGCCGAGCAGCTGCGCCGAGGTGCAGCCGCCGCCGGAGGAGCCGACGGTCCAGGTGAAGGAGGTGGAGCCGGAGGCTCCGGTGGAGTCCTTCGCGGTGACCGTGACCTGGTAGGTGCCCGCGGTGGACGCCGTACCGGAGATCAGGCCGGTGGAGCTGTTGATGGACAGCCCGGTCGGCAGGCCGGAGGCGCTGTAGGTGAGGGCCGCGCCCGCGCTGTCGGTCGCCTTGATCTGCAGGCTCACCGAGCTGCCCGTGGTGGTCGACTGACTGCCGGGGTTGGTGACGCTCACCGTGTTGCCGCTGGAGCTGCCCGAGGTGAAGGCGGCGGTGCCGTTCGGGGTGCCCCAGCCGGTCGGGCCGTCGTAGCCGGTGCCCGCGGTGCAGAAGTACGAGGTGGAGCAGGAGCCGTTGCTGCCGCTGGTCACGTCGTACAGGTTGGACGTGTGGGAGTACGGGTACTTCGCCGGGTAGTCGCTCGCGCCCGGGGTGCCCGCGAGGGCGTAGACGCCGGCGACGATCGGGGCGGCGGCGCTGGTGCCGCCGTAGACCGCCCAGCCGGAGCCGCCGTAGGTGTCGTAGACCGCCACGCCGGTGGCCGGGTCGGCGACCGCGGAGACGTCGGCCTCCATGCGCTTGGCGCAGCCGGAGTCGGTCTGCCAGCTCGGCTTCGGGTCGTAGGCGGAGCAGCCGGAGCCGGTGCCCTCGGTGGAGTTGGTGTGCCACACCGACTCGCTCCAGCCGCGGGAGTTGGAGGCGGTGGTGAGCGCGGTGCCGCCGACGGCGGTCACGTACTGGGAGGTCGCCGGGTACTCGGCGCCGTAGGCGGAGTCACCGGAGGAGACGGTGATCGCGACGCCCGGGTGCTTGAAGTACTGGGTGTCCTCGGTGGTCTGGGACGAGGACTCGGAGCCGCCCCAGCTGTTGGAGACGACCTTGGCGCCGAGGGAGACGGCCTCGTTCTCGGCGATGCCGAGGTCGGTGTCGTTCGCCGAGTTGGCCTCGACCAGGATGATGCTGCAGTTCGGGCAGACGGCGCTGACCATGTCGAGGTCGAGCGCCTCCTCACCGGCCCAGCCGGTGTCGTTGGTCGGCAGCTGGGTGGTGGAGCCGGTCTGGCTGACCTGCTTGAAGCAGCCGTTGGCCTTGGTGCAGGCGGA
>NZ_JBEOYR010000026.1:0-126024 GCF_040297165.1 Streptomyces sp. NPDC001851
CAAAAATCAATTACAATCGGCCCCTACACACCCCCCCGGCCCAACCGGCAGTCCGGTGCCCCACCCCCCGGCGGTGCCTTACTCGCCGGGGTGGGCGAGCTGGATGTCGTGGCCGTCGACTCCGGCGCCGGAGACGGTCAGGGCCGTGGCCACCGGCGGGTAGCCCGTCGCGATGACGGTGTACTCGCCGCTGTCCAGGTCGGTGAAGGCGTACGCGCCGTCCGCACCGGTGGTGGCGGTGCCGACCACGTTGCCCGCCTGGTCGACGAGCGTCACGCGGGCGTCGGCCAGCGGACCGTGCGGGGCCTTGACGACACCCTGGAGCAGGGCGCCCGCGTCCAGGTCGACCTCGATCCGGGTCACGCCGGTGGCGCCGATCTCGACGGGCACGGCCCGCGGACGGAATCCGCTCGCGTTGACCGCCATGGTCACCGTGCCCGGCACCAGGTCGGTGAAGGCGAAGTCGCCCCGCTCGCCGGTGGCGGCCGTGGCCAGCAGATCACCGCGCACGTCGGTGACGATCACCATGGCGTCCTTGACCGGCAGCGCGCTCCCGGCGGCCCGGACCACACCGGTCAGCCCGCTCGTGCCGCTGAGCAGGATGTCGTACGGCAGCGGCTCCTCGCCCACCACGATGGTGGAGGCCTGCGGCTGGTAGCCGTCGGCGGAGGCGATCAGGACGTACGAACCCGTGCCCGGGGCGTCGACCGCGTAGCCGCCGTCGGCGTGGGCGACCGCGCGGCCCAGCTGGCGGCCGGACAGCGAGATCAGGGTGACCGCCGCCCCCGGGACCGGGGCGCTCTCGGCGCCGCGGACGAAGCCGTGCACCGGGGTGCCGCCCCCGGTGCCGGGCTCGGCGACCGTGGCGACGGCGGTCGGCTGCCGGGTGGCCGCGGTGGCCGGCGTCTCCTGGAAGCGGTCCGCCGCGACGACGGGCTCCGCCCAGCTGGGCACCTTCTCCTGGGCGGTTTCCTGCGCGGCGTTCTCCACGGCGTTCTCCAGCGCGGTGTCGGCGGAGGCGGCGGCCGGGGCGGCGACGGGGGCCTCGCCCTCGGCGGCCTGCGCGAGCGCGCCCTTGGTCTTCAGCGGGACCTCCTTGATGAACAGGGTGATCAGGAAGGCGGCGGCGGCGAGGCAGCCGGCGATGAAGAAGACGTCGGCGATGCCGTGGCCGTAGGCGCTCTCCAGCAGCGTCCGGATGGGCGCCGGGAGCTTGTCCATGTCCGGGATGCTGTCGGTCGAGCCGGAGCTGCCGGCCAGGGCCGCCTGGTACTTGGGGCTCAGGGCGGCGACGCCGTCCTGGACGTAGTGGGTGATCCGGCGGGACATCACCGCGCCCAGCGCGGAGACGCCGACCGCACCGCCGAGGGAGCGGAAGAAGGTGACCGTGGAGCTGGCCGAGCCGAGGTCCGAGGGCGCCACCTGGTTCTGCGTGGCGAGCACCAGGTTCTGCATCATCATGCCGATGCCGAGGCCCAGCAGCGCCATGAAGACGGCCATCTTCCAGTAGTCGGTGTCGTACCGGATGCCGCCGAGCAGCACCAGACCGGCCGTCACCAGCACGCCACCGCTGACCAGCCATGCCTTCCAGCGGCCGGTGCGGGTGATGAACTGCCCCGAGACGGTCGAGGAGACGAACAGACCGCCGATCATCGGGATGGTCATGACGCCCGACATCGTCGGCGACTTGTCGCGGGCCAGCTGGAAGTACTGGCTGAAGAACACCGTGCCGGTGAACATCGCGACACCGACGAACAGCGAGGCGAGCGACGCGAGGGTGATGGTGCGGTTCCTGAACAGGCGCAGCGGGATGATCGGCTCGCTGGCCCTGGACTCGATGAGCACGAAGACCGCGCCGAGGACGATCGAACCGGCGACCATCGTGTACGTCTGCCAGGACAGCCAGTCGTACTTGTCACCGGCGAAGGTGACCCAGATCAGCAGCAGGGAGACGGCGGCGGAGATGACGAACGCGCCGGCCCAGTCGACCTTGACCTCCCGCTTGACCACGGGCAGGTGCAGGGTCTTCTGCAGCACGATCAGCGCGATGATCGCGAAGGGGACACCGACGTAGAAGCACCAGCGCCAGCCCAGCCAGGAGGTGTCGGTGATGACACCGCCGAGCAGCGGGCCGCCGACGGTGGCGACGGCGAAGGTGGCGCCGAGGTAGCCGGAGTACCGGCCGCGCTCCCGCGGGGAGATCATCGCCGCCATGACGATCTGCGCCAGGGCGGACAGACCGCCGACGCCGATGCCCTGGAACACCCGGAACGTGATGAGCATGCCGGGGTTCTGCGACAGACCGGCCGCCATCGAGGCGACCACATAGATGACCAGGGCTATCTGGACGAGGGCCTTCTTGCTGTACAGGTCGGCGAGCTTGCCCCACAGGGGAGTGGCCGCGGTCATCGACAGCAGGGCGGCGGTGACCACCCAGGTGTAGGCGGACTGGCCGCCGCCGAGGTCCCCGATGATGTGCGGCAGGGCGTTGGAGACGATCGTGGACGACAGGATCGCCACGAACATGCCGAGCAGCAGCCCGGACAGGGCCTCCATGATCTGCCGGTGCGTCATCGGGGCGTCGCCGTGGGAGCCTCCCCCGTGCTTGGCGTGAGCCCGCACACCGGCTGGTGTGGTCGTTGCCATGGGCTTCCTTTTCTTACGTGCTTGCGGGTGTACGGGTGGTCTCTTCGGCTACGGGAGCGGCCACGGGGGCCGGGAGCCGGAACGCGGTGGACCGGCAGTCGCCGAAGGACTCGCGCAGGCGGGACATCAGCCGGATCAGCTGCGCCACCTCGTCGTCGGTCCAGTCGGCGAGCCGCTCGGCGAGCAGACGCGTGGTCCGCCGGGACAGCTCGTCGAGCTGCTCCAGGCCGGCGGACGTCAGGCGCAGGATGCGCGAGCGCTTGTCCGCCGGGTCCGGGTGCCGCTCGATCCAGCCGCGCGCGGCGACGTGCGCGACATGCCGGCTGGTGACCGACATGTCCACGGCGAGCAGCTCCGCGAGCTTGCTCATGCGCATGTCTCCGTGGCGGCCGAGCAGGGTCAGCACGGCGGCCGAGCCGGCCGGGCAGTCGGGCGGCAGGATCCGCCCCATGTCCCGTTTCACGGCTCCGACGGCACTGAGCTGACGCGCCAGCTCTGCGAACTGCGCCTGCTCGGCCATCACACCTCCCGTATTCGTTGCTTGGGGCAACCATAGCCATGTTTGGTTGCTGAAGGCAAACAAATGGGTGGGGGGTGGTGCAAAAACTTGGCAAAGGCAAGTATTGCAAGCGTAAATGTGCAGATGGGTGCGGGTGAGCTGCCCCTGTCTGTCCCGGTGGCCCCGCACTTGGGTCGGTCACGTGGATTCGCTAGTGTCTCGGGCCATGGCTAACACCCAGGGCCCCCAGGGCAATTACGACCCCGCCGGCAGCACCCAGATGTTCCGCGCGTTCGTCGACGAGGCTCCCCAGGGACGCCAGGCGCAGGCGACCGCCTCCTCCGGCGGCCCTCGCGTCGGCGTGATCATCGGTGTCATCGTGGCCCTGGCCGTGGTGGCCGGCGTCGCCTGGCTGGCGCTGAAGTAGGCGTCACTTCCACTCCACCGAGACGTCCCGCGTCTCGATGTGCATACCGAGCGGTACGCGCCAGGCGTCGACGCACACCGTCCAGGTGTGATCCTTGTGCGTCCCCGGAGCGATCGGCGCCGGGAGGTCCACCGCCGAGGTCACCGTCGCCCAGTCGACGCCGAGCGCGCCGATGATGTGCGTGCCGAACCGCACCGAGCCCGAACGCACCGCGGTGCCACCGGAGTTGCGGAACGTGACGGTCACCTTCTGGCACCAGCGCTGGTCCGCCGCGTCGATCGCCGGCTTCCCCCAGGAGAGGTCGGCGGGCGCGGCAGGCGTGCCACGGCCGGGGGCCGGGGTGGCTGAGGCGGCGGGAGGCGCTGCCGTACGGCCGCCCGCGCCGCCGTGTCCGTCGCCGCCCGTACCGCCGGAAGGGTCCGGAGCCTCCGGCGTCGGCGTGGGCTGCCCCGGGCTGCCGGGGGCGGTCGGTCCCCTGCTCGGCTGTGCTGAACCGGGCCTCGTGGTGGGCGGGTCGACGCCCATGGTGCCCCGGCTGCCGCCCAGCGGTACGAGTGACACCGAGCCCGTCGGTGTGCTCGCTGTGCTCTGCGCCCCCGGACCGCCCGCCGAGCCGACCGCGACATAGCCGCCGCCCGGGCCGTGGCCCCCGCATGCGGCCAGCAGTACCCCGCCCAGGACGACGACGGCCGCCGACGCTGCCGTAACGGCGCCTCGGCGGCCACGTGTCCATGCCATCCCCGTCGCCCTGCCCGACCCTGTCGTTCGCAGCATCGGGCCAGTGTGTCTGACGGGCTGTCAGAACTGAAGGCTCAGTCCGAGATCAGGCCGTCCCGCAGCTGGGCCAGCGTCCGGGTCAGCAGGCGGGAGACGTGCATCTGGGAGATGCCGACCTCCTCGCCGATCTGCGACTGGGTCATGTTGGCGAAGAAGCGCAGCATGATGATCCGGCGTTCCCGGGGCGGCAGCTTGGCCAGCAGGGGCTTGAGGGACTCGCGGTACTCCACGCCCTCCAGGGCCGCGTCCTCGTAACCGAGCCGGTCGGCCAGGGAGCCCTCGCCGCCGTCGTCCTCGGGGGCGGGGGAGTCCAGCGAGGAGGCGGTGTAGGCGTTGCCGACCGCGAGGCCGTCGACCACGTCCTCCTCGGAGACGCCGAGCACCGCGGCCAGCTCCGTCACGGTCGGGGAGCGGTCCAGCTTCTGGGACAGCTCGTCGCTGGCCTTGGTCAGGGCCAGGCGCAGCTCCTGCAGGCGGCGCGGGACGCGGACCGACCAGGAGGTGTCCCGGAAGAACCGCTTGATCTCACCGACCACCGTCGGCATCGCGAAGGTCGGGAACTCCACGCCCCGCTCGCAGTCGAACCGGTCGATCGCCTTGATCAGGCCGATGGTGCCGACCTGGACGATGTCCTCCATCGGTTCGTTGCGGGAGCGGAAGCGCGCGGCCGCGTAGCGGACCAGCGGCAGGTTGAGCTCGATCAGGGTGTCCCGGACGTAGGCCCGCTCGGGGCTCTCCTCGTCGAGTGCGGCGAGCCGCAGGAACAGGGAGCGGGACAGGGTGCGGGTGTCGATGTCCCCCGAGGCCGGCGGGGCCGGGAGATCGGCGGGCGCCGGGAGGTCGGCGGCCGCCTGGGCGGGCGGGGCCGGCACGGCATCGAGGGCCGTGACGCCCTCGATGCCGTCGAGGACGTCGAAAGCGTCGAGCTCCTTGGGCGCAGCCTCGCTTTTCGCGGGCGTCAGCACCTTCGAGCTGCCCTGGTCTGCGGACATGCCACCCCCTTTGGGTCGCGGGACGGTCGTGGCGGCGCTGTCTTCGGGGCAACGCAGCCTTCACCTGAATACCGGAGCCGAAGGCCCGGCAAACGCGTCTCCCGCAGAATGTCACATGTCGGCAACGCGCTGTAGTGACATGTCGACATGTGAGAGACGAATCGACCCTGGAGAGAAGGGGTCTGACGCCTTTTCGGGTGCCAACTGTCGGCATCTGCGCTGGTGAGCGATTCGCTCGCCGCGGTGATGGATCGAGCGGGTTTGCGATGCAGGGGGTGTTCGCGACTGTGCTTCCGTGCGCCCGCTGTGCTTCCCCGCGAATCCTTCTCCGCGTCCTGTGCGTCGATGTCCTGTGCGGCGGTGTTCTATGCGCCGACGGCCTATGCGGCGATGGCCTATGCGTCGATGCGATTCGCGGAGCGCAGTCGCTGGAAGCTGCGGGCGAGGAGCCGGGAGACATGCATCTGGGAGACGCCGAGTTCCGCGCTGATCTGTGACTGGGTGAGATTGCTGTAGTAGCGCAGAAGAAGGATTCTCTGTTCGCGTTCGGGGAGTTGGACGAGCAGATGCCGGACCAGGTCGCGGTGTTCCACGCCGTCCAGGGCCGGGTCCTCGTAGCCGATCCGGTCCAGCAGGCCGGGCAGTCCGTCGCCCTCCTGCGCCGCCTCCAGCGAGGTGGCGTGGTACGAGCGCCCCGCCTCGATGCAGCCCAGCACCTCGTCCTCGGTGATCCGCAGCCGTTCGGCGATCTCGGCGGTGCTCGGCGAGCGGCCGTAGAGGGTGGTGAGGTCCTCGGTGGCGCTGTTGACCTGCACCCACAGCTCGTGCAGCCGGCGCGGTACGTGGACCGTGCGGACGTTGTCCCGGAAGTAGCGCTTGATCTCGCCGACCACGGTCGGCATCGCGAAGGTCGGGAACTGCACGCCACGGTCCGGGTCGAAGCGGTCGATGGCGTTGATCAGGCCGATGGTGCCGACCTGGATCACGTCCTCCATGGGCTCGTTGCGGGAGCGGAAGCGGGCGGCCGCGTAGCGCACGAGCGGGAGGTTCGCCTCGATCAGTGTGCCCCGTACGCGATTGTGCTCCGGCGTACCCGGTGTGAGCTGCTTGAGCTCGGCGAAGAGCACCTGGGTGAGGGCTCGGGTGTCGGCGCCGCGCCGCTTCTCCGGGGCCGCGGGAGCGGGTTCGCAGGCGGGGGCTGCCGCCTCCTCCTGGGGCGGCGCAGTACTGGCCGACACGGTCAACGCCACCTCTTCATCGATCAACCATCCGTCAAAAGTGGTCATAGCATCACAAGAGATGTGCACTGTGTGCAAGCACCTCATAACGCCGTGTTGTGGTCAAACAATGACAAGTTGGGGCGTAAACACAGGAAAGCCCCCCGCCATTCCGGCGGGGGGCTCTTGGCGCGGGGGACTCAGAATTCGTAGTCGGCGATCACCCACGTGGCGAACTCGCGCCACAGCGTGACGCCCGCCTGATGGGCCGGGTGCTCCAGGTAGCGCTTGAGGGCGTCGGTGTCCTCGACCGCCGAGTTGATCGCGAAGTCGTAGGCGATCGGCCGGTCGCTGATGTTCCAGCCGCACTCCCAGAAGCGCAGCTCCTCGATCCGGTCGCCGAGCTCGCGGAAGGCCTGCACCCCCTGGACGACCCGCGGATCGTCGCGCTCGACGCCCTCGTTGAGCCTGAAGAGGACCAGGTGGCGGATCATGGGGTGTACCTCAGCTCTTTCCTCCGTTGGCGACCCACGTCATGAAGTCGCCGATGGCCTTGGCCGCGTCCGATATGCCCTCGAAGACTATCTGGACGTAGTGGGCCGCCCTGGGCGGGTCCGTGATGATCACATACAGCGCGAAGACCACGAGCACGTATACGGCGATCTTCTTGGCGTTCACCGCCACCGCGGCCTCCCCTGTGCTGTGCCTGCGCCTGCGCCCCTGCGGGCCCCTCTGCCGGCCGCGAGTGTAACCTTCACGCCCCTTTTGGGTACCAACGGCCCGCGGCCCGGGGTCATTTGCCCCGCCCTGTGCTCAAAGACCCCTTACGACGAGAAGGGCCCCGTCTTTCGACGGGGCCCTCTTCGAGCGGTAGCGGAGGGATTTGAACCCTCGGTGACTTGCGCCACACTCGCTTTCGAGGCGAGCTCCTTCGGCCGCTCGGACACGCTACCGAGGGAGACCCTACAGCAAGGTGGGGCATGGTTTGAAATCGGAATTCGGCGGCGCCGTCACCGGTCCCGGAAGAACTCGGTGAGAAGCCGCGCGCACTCCGCGGCGAGAACGCCCTCGACGACTTCCGGACGGTGATTGAGCCGCCGGTCGCGGATCACGTCCCAGAGCGAACCCGCCGCGCCCGCCTTGTCGTCCCGGGCGCCGTAGACGACCCGGTCGATCCGGGACTGGACGATCGCGCCCGCGCACATCGTGCACGGCTCCAGGGTGACCACGAGGGTGCAGTCGGCCAGCCGCCACTCGCCGAGCCGGGCGGCGGCCCGCCGGATCGCGAGGACCTCGGCATGGGCCGTGGGATCGCCGGTGGCCTCGCGCTCGTTGTGCCCCGTGGCGAGCACCGTCGTACCGTCCGGGGACAGCACGACGGCGCCGACGGGGACGTCACCGCCCCCGACGGCCCGTTCGGCCTCGTCCAGGGCGAGCCGCATCGCGGCCCGCCAGCGGTCGCGTACCGGGTCCGCGGGGCCCTGGGTGTCCTGTGCCGCGGTCAGCGGACGGTCTCCAGCACCTCCGAGGCGCCCAGGGCCTCGGCGATGGAGCTGAGCGCGTCGTCGGCGTCCAGGGCGCGCAGTTCCTTCTCGGTGATGCCCAGGTCGTCGAGGATCCGGCTGTCGCCCACCGGGCTGTGCGGCACCGCGTCGGCGCCGCCCGTCCCGTCGTCCTCGTCGGGCTCGGACTCGGACTCGCCGTCCTCCGTGCCGTCCAGGTCCAGGGCGTCCAGGTCGGGGCCGGCGTCGGCACCCGGTTCCCGGCCGAGCAGCTCGTCGGTGAGCAGCAGCTCGCCGTACGCGCTGCGCTGGGCGGCGGCGGCGTCCGAGACGTAGATGCGAGGATCGTCCTCACCGTCCACGCGGACGACGCCGAACCAGGCGTCCTCCTGCTCGATCAGGACGAGCACCGTGTCCTCGTCGGGAGAGGCTTCCCGGGCCAGGTCGGCCAGATCCGACAGGGTCTCCACATCGTCGAGCTCTGTGTCGCTCGCTTCCCACCCGTCTTCGGTGCGCGCGAGCAGTGCGGCGAAGTACACCGTGACTCTCCCACTGGTCATAGGCGTGCCGGTTGGGGGTCCCCCCGGCGGAGGTACTTGGGCGGAGAGAGCTGGGCTCCGAGCCCCACCCACTCGGAATCGTGGCAGAAACAAGGCTGCCAGGGGACGTCTTCGGCTCCCTGTGTGTTGCCGCCACCTGCGGATCGTACGCGGCTTTTCCAGGCGCTCACGCACGCCCACCACGCAAACGCCGTGGCGCGCGCGCAACTTCCGCACCCGGAACCTTCCCTATGGTGTCGTGATCACAGCGCTCACAAGGGTCCTCCCTACCAGCGGAACGTCCGCATGCGCATGGCGTGGCGCAGCCGTGCGGCCTTGGCGCGTCGCGGCTGGACCCGGGCGCGCAGGGCGCGGGCCTCGGCGAGGTCGCGCAGGAACTGGGCGCGGCGGCGGCGCCGCTCGGCGTCCGTCTCGGGCGCCGGAGGCTCGGCTGTCTCGGGATCGCGGCCCGCGTCGTCGGGCAGCTCAGGCAGGTCAGGCACGTCACACCACCCCCGGTCCGTCCCTCCCACTTTCCCTCGGACGGCGGGTCCAATGCCAGCGTCGGCGGGGTGCCGGGCGCGGGTACCGTTAGGGGCATGCGTCTCCACGTCGTCGACCACCCCCTGGTCGCCCACAAGCTCACCACGCTGCGCGACCAGCGCACCGACTCCGCGACCTTCCGCCGGCTGGCCGACGAGCTGGTCACCCTGCTCGCCTACGAGGCCACGCGGGACGTGCGCACCGAGGCCGTCGACATCCGGACGCCGGTCGCGCAGACCACCGGCGTCAAGCTCGCCCGCCCGCGCCCGCTGGTCGTGCCGATCCTGCGCGCCGGCCTCGGCATGCTCGACGGCATGGTCCGGCTGCTGCCGACCGCCGAGGTGGGCTTCCTG
Organism: Streptomyces sp. NPDC001851; assembly: GCF_040297165.1. Classification (NCBI taxonomy): domain Bacteria; kingdom Bacillati; phylum Actinomycetota; class Actinomycetes; order Kitasatosporales; family Streptomycetaceae; genus Streptomyces; species Streptomyces sp. NPDC001851. The sequence continues at coordinate 9,496 of NZ_JBEOYR010000026.1, forward strand.
GGCATGATCCGCAACGAGGAGACGCTGCAGGCCTCCACGTACGCCTCGCGCATGCCGGAGGACCTCTCGGGACGCCAGGTGTACGTCCTGGATCCGATGCTGGCCACCGGCGGCACGCTGGTCGCGGCGATCCAGGAGCTGATCAAGCGGGGTGCGGACGACGTGACCGCCGTCGTTCTGCTGGCGGCGCCGGAGGGCGTCGAGGTCATGGAGCGGGAGCTGGCCGGGACGCCCGTGACGGTGGTGACCGCGGCGGTGGACGATCACCTCAACGAGCTGGGGTACATCGTGCCGGGGCTGGGCGATGCGGGGGACCGGCTCTACGGCGCGGCTGAATAGCCGAACAGGGGCCCGCCGGCTGTCCGGCGACTGCGGGGTACGCCGAGGCTGATCGCGCGGTTGCCCGCGCGCCCGGGTTCCCTGTCAGCAGCTCTTCTTCGCGGGTGCCGTCGGCTTCGGAGCCGTCAGGGCCGCCAGTGCCCGGTCCGCCGCCGCGGGTGCGGCCAGGCCCTTGAAGGCGTCGCCGATGACCAGGTCCACGGCGGCGCCCTTGCGGCCGGCGGTGGTGCGCTGTTCGGCGCCGGAGACCTGTGCCGCGAGCACCGCCAGCGAGGAGTTCCGGGCGTCGGGCGGGCCGAGGAGCATCCCGGTGCTCTTGACCTTCTTGTCGAACTCCTTGGCCGCGTTGCCCACGTCGCCGATCTTGAAGCCGCGTTTCCTCAGCGCGTCCGCGGTGTCCTTGGCGAGCCCGGTGCGCCGGGTGGCGTTGTAGACGTTCACGGTGATGTCGCCGGGCTTGGGCAGGGCCCTGACCCGGGCCGCCGGTGCGGCCGTGGTCCGGCACTCGGTCCTGGCGGCGGCCGCCGTGTCCTTCTTGCCGCCGGTGAAGACGTCGATGAGCTGCAGGGTGCCCCAGCCGAGCAGGCCGAGCACGGCGGCGGACGCCACCACGGCGGCCACGAGCCTGACGTGTCGGCGCGGCGGACGCATCCGAGGGTATTTGTCCCCCGTGATCCGGTACTGGCCGCCCATGCCCGGGGGAGTCAGCATGCTCATGGGCGCAGCGTAGTGCGCCTGGGCGGTGATGCCTATTAGATGATCAGTAGATGCCGCTCAGCGGAACCCGAAAGGGTCAAGGCCAACGGCCGTGTCACGCCGGGTCAGTCGAGTTCGAGCACGCGGGCGTGCAGCACCTGGCGCTGCTGGAGGGCGGCGCGGACCGCGCGGTGCAGCCCGTCCTCCAGGTAGAGGTCGCCCTGCCACTTCACGACGTGCGCGAAGAGGTCGCCGTAGAACGTCGAGTCCTCCGCGAGCAGGGTCTCCAGGTCGAGCTGCTGCTTGGTGGTCACGAGCTGATCGAGGCGGACCGGGCGCGGCGCGACGTCCGCCCACTGCCGGGTGCTTTCCCGGCCGTGGTCGGGGTACGGCCGGCCGTTTCCGATGCGCTTGAAGATCACACGGAAAGCCTACCGGTCAAGACGTTCCGGGCGCAGCCATGGCGGCGGAGTGTGCCGCCTGAAAAGATGCCGCGAAACGGTCATATGGGTCGCTATCGTCCGCTGGGGGGTGCCGGAGCAACGACTCGGCGGAATTCCTCCGTTCGGCCGAGGGTCTTCGGCCGAGGGTGTTGGGCCGAGGTCGTTGGGGCGAGGGCGTTCGGTCGAGGACATCCGGCACGGACCGGCGGAGGCGGCGGTGGTGGCCGCCCCCGCCGGCACCGGTTCAGCGGTCCTGTCGCCCGGGCGGCCGCTGCGGCTCCTCCTTCTGCTCCGGTCTGGGCGCCGTCGCGCGTCTGGCCTCCGCGCGCAGCAGGGCGCGCAGGGCGGCGTAGGGATCCATGGGCATGGCTGTGCTCCTTGCGTCGAGCCGAAAGACCTGTCGCGGGGGACGCGGGTCTGTCAGCAGCGCAGGACCACCGTGCGCAGCAGGGACGGGGCGTACGGCACCCGGGGCGCGGCGGGGCACCTCGGGGCCGCCGGCCGGGCGGGCGCCGGGTCGGCGAGGGGCGCCGGGCGCTCGGGTACGTCGGCCCGGTGGACGACACGGGCGGGCGGCCGGACGAGCGGGTCGAGGACATCGGTGCCGTCGTGCTCGAAGGTCTCGGCCGGCACGCCCAGCGCGGGGGCCGCCTGGGCCTGCGCGTGGACGCCGGGCACCCACAGGGCGAGGAGCAGCACGAGCACCCGCAGCCAGGTTCGGCTGCGGGGACGGTTCCCGGTCCTGCTCACGGCGGGTGTGTCCCCCCGGGGGCGGCGGAAGGCAGCATGCGGGGCGCGAGATCCGCCCGCTCGGCGTAGGAACGGGGCGCGTGGTTGACGCCGGGTCGTGGCGTTCGCGGGGCCTACCGGTGTCACACCGTCCGCGGGGCCCGCCGGTGTCACAGCGTTCGCGGGGCCCGGTGTCACAGCGTCCGCGGGACCGCCTTGGCCCGGCCCCGGATGCCGAACGCGGTGACGATCTCGGTGATCCCCACGACGACCAGCCAGATGCCGCCGACCAGGGTCAGCACGGCGACCGACCGGAATGGCGAGTTGATCAGCACGATCCCGGCGATGAAGGTGATGACCCCGAGGAAGATCTGCAGGCCCCGGGCGGGCATCCGGGAGTCCTGCAGGGCGGCCAGCGTGTGGGTGATCCCGCGGAACAGCCAGCCGATGCCGATCCACAGGGCGAGCAGCAGGATCGACTGCATGGACCCGCGGAAGCAGAACAGGCCGAGCAGGATCGACAGGGCGCCGCTGATGAAGGCCAGCACGCGCAGCGAGGTCGTCTTGTGCGTGCCGAACGCGGCGACCAGCTGGAAGACGCCGCTGATCACCAGGTAGACGCCGAAGAGGACGCCGGCGGCGAGCAGGGAGGCGCCGGGCCAGATCAGGACGAGGATGCCGAGGAGCAGCGAGGCGATCCCGGTGACCAGGACCACCTGCCAGGCGGCCCGGGACAGGGCGTGCAGGGGACCCTCGAACGGCGGCTCGGGCTCGTGCCGCGCGTACGGCCTGCCGGGCGGCTGTGCCGCGTGGGCGCGCTGGTCGTCGTACTCACGGCCCCACTCCGGGCCGCTGTTGGGTGCCTCGGTCATGGTTCATGCTGGGACCGGCGGGGCGGGCGGAGCGAGCGGGGAGGGGCTGACCGGGTGATGCCCGTGCCCCGGGGAGCTCGCGCGTCCCGGACGCCCCTAAGCGCCGGAGGCCTTCGCCGCCCTTGCCGCCGCCTTCATCTCCTGCTTGTGCGCCCGGACCTTCGCCAGTGACTCCGGCCCGGTGATGTCGGCGACGGAGCGGAAGGACTCGGCCTCGCCGTACGCGCCCGCCGCCTCCCGCCAGCCCTCCGGGGTGACCCCGAGCTGCTTGCCGAGCAGCGCGAGGAAGATCTGCGCCTTCTGCTTGCCGAACCCCGGCAGTGCCTCCAGCCGCTTCCGCAGCTCGGCGCCGCTGCCGGCGTCCCGCCAGACCGCCTCCGCGTCCCCGTCGTAGTGCCCGACGAGGTACTGGCACAGCTGCTGGATGCGCTTGGCCATCGAGCCGGGGTAGCGGTGCACGGCCGGCTTCTCGGACAGCAGCGCGGCGAAGGCCTCCGGGTCCATCGCGGCGATGTCGTGGGCGTCGAGGTCCCCGTCGGCGCCTGCGCCGAGCCGGTCGGCGATGGTCCGGGGGCCCTTGAACGCCCACTCCATCGGGATCTGCTGGTCCAGCAGCATCCCGGTCAGCGCGGCGAGCGGACTGCGCCCGAGGAGTGCGTCGGCCTCGGGGTCCTGGGCGAGGTGCAGCGTGACGTCCATGCGTCGATCATCCCTCGCCCGGGATCCGCACGCCGCCCGGCCGGACCGGGCCGAGGGCGGCGGCGCCGAGGGGTGATGCCGGCGCTTCGCGCGGAGGGGGCGGCCGAGTCGTTCGTCACCGGTCTGCCGGTCGAGCCGGGGGTGAGTGGCGCCAGGCGGTCGGTGTTCTCGCCGGGCGCGTGGGGGCGTGTCGGCATTGCGGTCCGCGCTGAGGTCGGCGAGGTGGACGGCTCGGCCGAAGGGGTCTGCGAAGGGGCCTTCCTTCTCGGCGGTGCGGTGCGGTGCGGGGGCGGGGCGGGGAACGCCTGCCGTGTGCGCCCCCGGCTTTCGGGCGCCCGCGTCTCGCGTACGATTCCCCCAACCGCTGAAACTTAGGCAAGGCTTACCTAAAACAAAGGGGGGTTCCCGGTTGACCACCGAGACCTACCGCGACGCCTGGGGCATCCCCCACCTGCGCGCCTCCAGCGCCCGCGAACTCGCCTGGGCCCAGGGCCGGGTGACCGCCCGGGACCGCGCCTGGCAGCTGGAGGTCGAACGCCACCGCTCCCAGGGCACCTCGGCCTCCTTCCTCGGCGCCGGCGCCCTGTCCTGGGACGTCCTCGTCCGCCGGGCCCGCCTCGACGACACCGCCCGCCGCTGCTTCGCCGCGCTGGAGCGCCGGGACCCCGAAACGGCCGACTGGGTCCGCGCGTACGTCGACGGCGTCAACGGGGGCCTGTCCGAAGGGGCCCGCCGCGCCCCCGAGTTCACCCGCACCGGCCTCGTCCCCGGCCGCTGGCGGCCCTGGACCCCGCTCGGCGTCTGGCTCGCCACCCACCTCCTCTTCGCCGGCTTCCCGGCCAAGCTCTGGCGCGAGCAGGCGATACGGCACCTCGGCCCCGACGCCGTCGGCCTGTTCGCCACCGACGGCCCCGGCACCGCCGGCAGCAACGGCTGGCTGGTCACCGGCGCCCGTACCGCCTCCGGTCACGCCCTGATCGCCGGAGACCCGCACCGCTTCATCGAGGACCCCGGCGTCTACCAGCAGATCCACCTCTCCTGCCCGGAGTTCGACGTCATCGGCCTGGCCGTGCCCGGCGTCCCCGGCATCGCCCACTTCGGCCACACCGGCACGGTCGCCTGGGCCATCACCAACGCCATGGCCGACTACCAGGACCTCTACCGCGAACGCCTGCGCCGCACGGGCGCCGGCGTCCAGTCCCTCGGCCCGGACGGCCACTGGCACCGGGCCGCGCGGCACACGGAGACGGTCGAGATCGCGGGAGAAGCGCCGATCGAGATCGAGGTGATCGAGACGGACCGGGGGCCGGTGATCGTCGGGGGGCCGGAGGGCTTGGAGGCGGGGCTCACGCCCGAACCGTCGCACGCCCCGCAGTCCGCCGTTCAGACCGCTCCCACCATGCAGTCCGGCCCCGAGGCCGCGCCCGGCGTGCGGGTCGGTCCCGGGGGTGCGCCCGCCGTGCAGGCCGCGCCTGGCGTGCGGGTTGGCCCCGAGGGTGCGCCCGGCGTGCAGGCCGCGCCTGCTGTGCGGGTCGGTCCCGGGGGTGCGCCCGCTCCGGTGATCGAGGCGCGAGCCGCCGACGGCGGGAACGCCCTGCCGGGGCCACCCGCACCCGGCGACGAAAGCCGCACGGGTGGTGCGGGTGGGAACGGCATGCGCGGCGAAGGCGAAGCCGTGGCGCTCGCCCTGCGCTACCCACCCCGCGTCACGGAAGACCTCGGATTCAGCGCCCTCCTGCCCCTCCTCCGCGCCCGCACCGTCGCCGACGTCGACCGTGCCCTCGACGCCTGGGCCGAGCCCGTCAACGTCGTACAGGCCGCGGACTCCCAGGGCGGCACCCTGCACCGCGTCGCCGGCCGCGTCCCCGTGCGCGCCCGCGCCAACCGCCTCCACCCCGTGCCCGCCTGGCACCCCGGCCACGACTGGCAGGGCTGGCACCAGACGCCGTACGCGCCCGTGCGGGACGGCATCGCGGTGATGGCCAACCAGCGCGGCCCCGCCACCCCCCTCGGCGTCGAGTTCGCCCCACCGCACCGCGCCGACCGCATCCGCGCCCTCCTCGACGCGCGCCGCACCTGGTCCGCCGACGGCATGCCCGCGATCCACACCGACACCCACCTCGCCTCCGCCGGCCCCCTCCTCGACCACCTCGCCGCCCTCGGCGAGCTCAGCCCCGAAGCGGCCCGCCTGCGCGCCCGCCTGCTCGCCTGGAACCGCCGCATGGACGCCGACAGCACCGACGCGGCCGACTACGCCGCCGTACGCTCCGCGGTCGTACGCCGCCTCGCCGCCCACCCGGTGTTCGCCCCGCTCGCCGAGCCCCCCGCCTACCCGGAGGTCCTGCTTCCCTGGCTGGCCCTCGTCCCGCGCATCGGCTACGCCCTGGAACACCTGCTGCGCGCAGCTGAGTTGTACGGCGTCGACCGTCCGGCGATCGTGCGCGCGGCCCTGGAGGAGGTGGCCGCCGGGCAGCCGGCCGGCACCTGGTCCACGACCCACCGCCTCGCCCCCTGGCGCGCACTCCCGCAAGCGCCGGGAGACCCGGAACCCGGGCCGGAACCCGGGCTCGCCGGTGACCACGACTGCGTGCTCTGCACCTCCGCCGTCCCCGGCCTCACCGACCGCGCGGCCCGCGGCCCGGCCGCCCGGTACGTCTGGGACCTGGGCGACCGCGCGGGCAGCCGCTGGGTGGTCCCCTTCGGCGCCGACGGTGTCCCCGGCGCCCCCCACCACCATGACCAACTCCCCCTGTGGCTCGCGGGCGAACTCGCCCCCGTCGTCACCGACTGGACCCTGCTGACCCTGCTGGAACGCACCGAGGAAACCCATGACTGACCGCTCCCACGAAGCCTTCGAACAGCACGTCGACGGCTTCGGCACCGTCCGTGTCCGCCCCCTCGACCCGGTGTCCGACGCGGACGTCGTGCACGGCTGGGTGAGCGAGGAACGCGCCGCCTTCTGGGGCATGAACGGCCTCACCCGGGACCAGGTCGCCGACATCTACACCCACATGGCCGGCCTCGGCACCCACCACGCCCACCTCGTCACCAAGGACGGCACACCGGCGGCTCTGCTCCAGACGTACGAACCGGCCGCGGACCGGGTCGGTGAGTGCTACGACGTCCTCCCCGGTGACCTCGGCGTCCACGTCCTCCTCGGCCCCGCCGGCCCCGACGGCCGCCGCCCCGGCTGGACCTCCGCCCTGCTGAGCGTGATGACGGCCTACGCGCTGCGCGCCCTGAACCGGCGCCGGCTCGTGGTCGACCCGGACGTGCGCAACACCAGGGCGATCGCCCGCTTCGAACGGCAGGGCTTCGTGCGCGGCCCGGCGGTCGTCCTGCCCGAGGTGGACATCCCCGACGTGCACCTGCCCGAGAAGCACGCCCAACTCGCCTTCCTGGACCGGTCGGTGGCCTTTCCGGGCGACTAGTGCCCACTAGCCTTGCCCGGATGACGACGACGCCCGAAGAGCTGATCGCTTACTACGGCCTCGAACCCATCCCCCGCGAGGGCGGCCTGTTCCGCCGTACCTGGGAGGGGCCGGAGGGGGCCGACGGACGCCCCACGGGCTCGGCCATCGTCGCCCTGCTCACCACGGACGACTTCTGCGCCCTGCACCGCCTGCCCACCGACGAGATCTGGCACTTCTACCTCGGCGACCCGCTCCGCCTCCTGCTCCTCGCCCCCGACGGCACCACCCGCACCGAAGTCCTCGGCCCCGCCCCGCTGTCCGGGCAGCACGTCCAGCTGACCGTGCCGGCCCGCACCTGGATGGGCGCGCGGGTGGCGCCGGGCGGCGCGTGGTCGTTCTTCGGCTGCACCATGGCCCCCGGTTTCACCTACGCGGACTACGAACACGGGAACGCGGCCGCCCTCACGGCGCGTTACCCGTCCGAGGCCGCCCGGATCGCGGAACTGTGCCGCCCATGAGCCTGCTCGACGGACAGACCGCCCTGGTGACCGGCGCGGGCGGCGGCATCGGCCGCGCCATCGCGCTGCGCTTCGCCGAGGAGGGCGCGGCGGTGGCCCTGCACTGCCGTACGGCGGTGCAGGCGGCCGGGGAAGTGGCGGCCCGGATCCGGGCCGCGGGCGGCGAGGCCGTCGTACTCCGGGCGGACCTCACGGACGAGGACGCCTGCCACCGCCTGGTCCGGGAGGTGCTGGACTGGTCCGGCGGCCGGCTCACCGCCCTCGTCAACAACGCGGCCGTCCAGCCCGTCCAGCCGCTGCCCGGTATGACGGCGGCCGAGTGGCGCACGGTCGTCGACACCGACCTCACCAGCGTCTTCGCCTGCACCCAGGCCGCAGCCGTGCACCTGCGCGCACACGGCGGCGGCACCATCACCCACATCGCCTCCATCGAGGCCGCCCGCCCCGCCCCCGGCCACGCCCACTACAGCGCGGCCAAGGCGGCGGTCGTCATGCACGCCCGGGCGGCCGCCCTGGAGTACGGGCCCGACGGCATCCGCGTCAACACCGTCTCGCCCGGCCTGATCGACCGGGAGGGCCTGGCACAGGCCTGGCCGGACGGCGTACGCCGCTGGCTGGCCGCCGCCCCCACCGGCCGTCTCGGCCGTCCCGAGGACGTGGCCGACGCCTGCGTGTTCCTGGCCTCGCCGCTGGCGCGCTGGATCACCGGCCACGACCTGACCGTGGACGGCGGCGTCTCGGCCCGCCCGACGTGGTGAGCACTCCGGCCGCTCCCTGCGTACTCATACAGAGGCGCGCGCCCGCAACGGAAGGCACGCGCCCACACGGAGGCATGCGCCCCTGCGGAGGGCACGGGGCGAGGGAGGGGCGAGGTGCGTGAGGCACACCGGTGGGGGCGCAGGCTGCCCCTGCTCTGTGCGGGTCTGCTGTGCCTCCTGCTGGGCACGGCGGCACCCGCGGCGGCGCACGCGGCCCTGCGCACGAGCGACCCCGGTGACGGCAGCGTCCTGCGCACGGCCCCCCGGCACGTCACCCTGACCTTCACCGAGTCGGTCGGCCTGCTCACCGACTCCTTCCGGGTCTACGACCCCCGCAACCACCGGGTGCGCACGGGCCCCGCCGGCCACGCCCCCGGCCGCTCGGACACGGCCCGCGTCGCCCTGCCCGCCAGGCTCACCACCGGCACCTACACGGTCGCCTGGCGGGTGGTGTCGGCGGACAGCCACCCGGTGTCCGGTGCGCTCACCTTCTCGGTCGGCAAGCGCACGGCGACGACCGTGAGCGCGGTCCCCGACGCCACGGAGAACCCCACCACCGCGGCCCTGTACAACATCGCCCGCTGGCTCGCCTACCTCTGCCTGGCCCTCCTCCTCGGCACCGCCGCGTTCGTGGCGTACTGCCGCCCGCCGGCCGCGGCCACCCTGCGCACCCCCGCCCTGGCCGCCGCCTGGACCCTCCTCGCCTCGACGGCCGCCCTGTTCGTCCTGCGCACCCCCTACGAGGAGGGCACCTCCCCCGCGCAGGCCCTCTCCCTGCGCGCCCTCGCGCACGCGGCCACGACCCGCCCCGGCGCACTCCTGCTCGTCCGGCTGGCGCTGCTGCTCCTGGCGGCAGCCGCCGTGGCCCTGCTCCGAGCCCGTCGAAGAAGGCTCCCGCGCCGCGCCACCCTCACCGTGGCCGCGGCCCTCTCGCTGCCCCTCGCGCTGACCTGGTCGGCGGCCGAACACGCCTCCGCGGGCCTCCAGGTGCCGCTGGCGATCGCCTCCGCCACCCTCCATCTGCTGGCCATGGCGGCCTGGCTGGGCGGCCTGGCCGCGCTGCTGAGAGTGCTGCACCGCACACCGGCCCTCCCGGCCGCGGTCCCGGCCCGCTTCTCGCGGCTGGCCTTCGCCTCGGTGACGGTCCTGGTGGTGACCGGTGTCTACCAGTCCTGGCGGGGCCTCGGTTCGTGGCAGGCGCTCACGGACACGACGTACGGCCGTACCCTGCTGGCCAAACTGGCGGCGGTCACCGCGCTGCTGCTGGCGGCGGCCTGCTCCCGCACCTGGACGGCCCGTCTGACACAGGCCCCGGCCCGGAAAGCGGCAGCCTCCGCCCGCGTCCCCGAACCGGCCATGGGCCCCCCGCTCCCACCGGAGCCCCCCGCTCCGCCCCCACAGCTCCCTTTCCACCTCCTGCGCCGCTCGGTGCTGGCGGAGGCGGCCGTAGGCGTGGTGGTCCTGGCCCTGACCACCCTCCTGACGAGCACGGTGCCGGGCCGGACGGCCACCGAGGCCGCCGAGAACGCGGAGACCGCGGCACCGGCGAGCGGCATCCCGACGGCCTCCGTCACCACGGTCCCCTTCGACGTCGGCACCCCTCGCGGCCACGGCAGGGTCCAGGTCACCCTGGACCCGGGCCGCGTGGGCCGCACCTCCGTCCAGGCGGTGGTCTACGGCCCCGACGGCGGCCTGTCCACAGTCCCCGAACTACGGGTCACCTTCACCCTGCCCAGCCAGCGGATCGGCCCCCTGAACACCCGGGTCACCGACCGGGGCGGCTACTGGGCGGCCGACTCCTTCGACCTCCCCCTGCCGGGCACCTGGACGATGAAGGTGACGGTACGGGTGTCGGAGGTGGACCAGGTGACGGTGTCGGCGGCGGTGCGGGTGGCGGGTCAGGTCGAACAGAACGATGGCAGGTGATCGGGAACGCGATCTTCAGTCGAAGAGCACGAGGCTGTCGCGCGTGAGCCACTTCTCGCTCACCTCGACGGTCCTCGCAATGACTTCAGGGTAGCGATCTGCAAGGTAGACCTGCTCGATCTCCTCGCCGGTCTTCCGGTCTTCGACGATCTTCGTACCACCGATCTTCATCTTCTTCAGAGTGCCGATCGTCTCTCCTGCGATCAGAGCGTTGAACGCCTTGACTGCCTGCGCGGACTGCTGAACGCTGTCACGACTGACGCGGCCCTTGTTCACGTTGATCATGGTGTTTGTGTAGATGGCTCGGGGATCTCGGCCGACGAATTCTTTACTGGCCTCTCCGATGTAGTCGAAGAACATGTCGGCGATGCGCTCCGGCCAGGTCTCGGTGATGATCTTGTAGGCGACAATCAGGCCGGTCGCGCTGGCGTGACATTGCTTGCCCTTGGCAGTCAGGCGGATGATGCGATCCTCGCTGATAGGCCACTTTCCCACCCACTCCTGCAACTGCTCGGCCGTGGGCCTGCCGTTGGTCCACCGTGTCCAATGCTGGCCTGAAAGGCGATTGCTGAGGACCTTCAAGGCGGCGCCGTACACGTTGGAGTTGCTTTGCTTCATGTCGGTCAACTGGGCGACGAAGTCCCCGGCAGTGCGGACGCGGCCGCCGTCGATGGCGGCGAAGGCCTCCGGGTCCATGTTGTAGGTGACCTGGCTCGTCACGGTCATCCCGGTTTCAATGAGCGCGGCCGCTCTGTGCTGTCCGTCGATGAGGCAGCCATGCCAGTCAAGCGCGAAACCCTGATGAGTGGTCCGGAACTGACCGCTTCGCAGGATGCTCTTGAACTTGTCAATATTGGAGCGCTTGAGCGGAACGCGATTACATGTTCGCTTCTCCATCCAGCTCTTGCACGTCTCGGGTGTCACCTCGATCATTTCGGTGTAGACGGGCGGGATGCTCTTCCCTCCGTTGGTCACGCTACCCCTCTCGCTTTTGTGTTCGGGGAGCCTCTAGGCTCCCGGGATCTTGCGGTCAAAAAATAAGAGGGTGTGGGTACTTGTGAGTTCACATGCTCGCAAGCGATCTGAAATGATCGGTGCAGAACGGTGTGTTGGGCGACCTTTGCATTATTTGATCGAGTCGGGACGCGACCGACATCACCGCGGAAGTGGCCGTCGGCCAACTAGAGGGCCAGAGAACCCCGTCCCGCACGGAGTCAGTAGGGGCGGACGTGCCACATCCAGCCTCGCTTCAAGATCAAGGCTGACAGGCTCAGAGAATCCACTGGCAAGGAACCGAGTGCCGCACGTACCTGTGGCCATGTCAGTTCCTCATGCTCCTCCCGAGCTGCGGTGAGCGCGGCGTCCAGCCGTGGATCCACCGATCGACTCTCAAGGAGGTGGCGGCTCCGGTTGCCATCGGTGGCAACAAGGTCCCAGCCGCGACTGCGGCAGAACGTGAACAGCTCACGTCGGCCTCCACGCGGCCCAGCGCCGGCCAGCGCGATCGATGCGCCTCTGCCGTGTCGCTTCGCGGCGGGCGGCCTCGTGACGGAGCAGGCGTACCGTGGCAGCTTCGACGGCCAGGTCTTCCGCGCCTTGTCGTCGCCGGCCGGCAGGGGCACCGTTTGCCGCGGCGTTGCGGAGGGAAGCAGAACGTCGGCCATACCGAGCAATCGTTCAGCTGCCGAGGTTCCCGCACCGGGTGGCACGCGGTCCACACAGCTCAGCTCTGCCAGCACCTCGCGGAGTCTTGGGGGTCGCCGGGGCGGCAGTGTGCGAGGGCTTCACCCATCTTCTCCACTGTCTGAGCCGACTGATCAGGCAAACCGAGACGGCGAGACAGGACCTCCCGGTCCCTTTCCCTGGCGATCGCTCCCGCGGCGGCAGCCACCAGCTCCCGCAACACCAACACTGTGTCCGCATCGTGCTCGGCAAGAAGGTTCCAGTCAGCCTTCAAACACGGCTCCCGGACACACGCACTCCAGTAGCCAATCGTCCAGCAGCAGCCGTGAGGGTCGCGGCGCTGCTGATGAAAGTCGGTCCTCGTGGAAGCCAACGGGAATCGAAGAAGAGCCCCACCGCAAGCGGTGGGGCTCTTTGACATCGTGCCCGGTGAGCCGGGGCGCGTACAGGCCGTTCACCTGCGTTCATGAGTGGCTTGGCTACGGAAGGACCCGGCGCACGGTCTCGTCCGAACGACGGTGAACGGGGCTGGATGAGACGGAAACCGAGACGGCCGCGCTCTTCACCGCGGCACGGGAGACGGCCCGCGGCCAGTTGCCGGAGCCATCGTCATTCGTGGAGCTAGGCGGCCTTGGTTCGCGCCGCACGTACGTCCGAGGCGGGCTCCTGTGAGTCCTCGTGCGGCAGGGTCTCGTCTTCCCCGAAGGCGGGGGCCTGGAAGGGGTTGGTCGCCGGAGGCGGCGACGCTGCGGCGGAGCGGCGGGGTTGCCCTTCCAGGGCGGAAAACAGCGACGTCAGATCGATGAGAGGACTCTCTTTCGTTGCAGGTCCCTGAAGGGGGCCTGGTGTGCCGCAACCGGGCACCGCGGTCCTACAGCTTGGTCATCTTGGAGTACGGGCTCAAGATCCGCATTTGCGCCGAGCGGAAGTCCACGAGTGCCGCGACTCCGTCCTCGACGCCGACCACTCGGCCGAGGCCGTACATGTCGTGTGTGACCTGATCGCCCACGGCGAAGTGCTTGGGGACAGGTGTGACCGGGGCCTTGAAGGGGCTGGTGGGCAGATGACGCTTCGGCGCAGCAGGCTTTGTCATGACTCAGTATGGGCCTATCTGTGTCCCGTTTGCTGTGGCCATCGGCACAGATCCGGACGGGAAGCACCCCTGCATGTCGCTGACCTGGGGTTTCGAGACGTGGTGAGGCGAAACTGGATCGTAGGGCCCCTTCACGATGCGAGACGGCCGCGGCGGACAACGTCGAAGGGCCCCACCGCAAGCGGTGGGGCCCTTCGACAACGTGCCCGGTGAGGCACTGGCGGAGGATACGAGATTCGAACTCGTGAGGGGTTGCCCCCAACACGCTTTCCAAATGTTCGTCTGGAGGTTCGGGAGCGATCAGGAGCGTTCTGACCTGCGGCGGAGTGGGGCGCTGGACAGGCGGTGGACGGGGCCGGACGGGGGTGAATGCAACCAGAACTGCAACCGGAGGCGGACCTTGATCCACCCGGCGAATCCATGCCGACTCGGCTCACAGGCCCGTAACGGCCTGTCCGGTGAGCGCTTGGGCGATCTGCCAGAGCTGGCCGCCGCGGCTGGCCTTGACGAGAACAACGTCATCGGGGCGGAGGATGGAGCCGAGGTAGGAGGCAGCGGTGGCGTTGTCGCCCACCAGCGCAATCTCCGGGACCCCTGCTGCGCCCGCCGCAAGGGCGAGCTGCTTGGCGAGGTCCCCTCCGACCGCCACGACGAGATCGACGCCGACCTCTGCCGCGAAGCGCCCGATCTCTCGGTGGGCTTCAACGGCCTGGTCGCCCAGCTCTAACATCTCTCCGAGTACGGCGATCCTCCGGCCGCCTGCGGCCTCGGTCGTGTCGCCGTCGGCCTCGGTCATCAAGATTCTCCGTTGGGGGTCAGGGGCGCGAAGGTGATCGCGCGGCCGGCGTAGGAATGGGACAGGCGGCTGAGCGTGACTCGATCGTGTGTCTGGCCCCACGCCGACGGGTCCCGGAAGAGGATCGTCGGATCGGGGCCGTCCTCGTAGCCGCGAAGGATGACGAGGTGGCCGCCCGAGCGGCCGTCCTCGGGGAACTGCTCGGTCACGGACACGATGAGCGGCGCGTCGCCGAGCCGGCCGAGCAGTTCTTCGACGGGCACGGGCTCTGCGGCAGAGGGCACTCCCAGGTCGGTCGCCAGGCGCGCGATCCCCGCGTGAAGTGCTCCCCGCGGGGTCAGAACCTCGTGCTTAACCGCGAGTTTCAGGAGTTCCGTCACCGTGGGCGCCTCGTGCCCGTAGGCGAGCAGGATCATTCTCAGCGATGCCAGGCCGCACGCCCGGTTGGACCATTCGATCCTGTCTCCCAGTGCCCATCCGCCGTGCAGATCCCACTCGGCGGGGGTGATGAGCTGTCGGCACATGGGGACTTCGTGGACGCACGGCACAGCGGCAGGCTCCTACGGGGAGACGGCAGCCTCCCGTGTCAGTGTGGTGCTGGAGAACACAGGAGTGGTCAGGGGGACATCGTAGGGCGGCCGGGCCAGGGCCTCGTGCAGCATGGCCAAAACGACGTCCGTGTGCGTGAGTCCGACCATCGCCGCCCCGACCGCGAAGTTGCTGTCGCGGGACATGCCCGGTGTGCTGTTGACCTCCAGCACGTACGGCTCGCCGTCCTCGGTGAGGATGAAGTCGATGCGGGCTGAGCCGTGCAGCCCGATCCCGTCCCACAGTGTCCGGACGTCACCGGTGATCTTGTCCAGCACGTCGGGAGCCAGCTCGGCGGCGCGTACGGTTACGGTCCCCCTGGAGTCCACGTCGAGCTTCGTGTCGGCGTCGTAGAACTCGGCCTCGGTGGCCTCGGTGGCCAGCGGAGGGAAGGCAATGACGGAGCCGCCTGGCAGCTCCAGCAGCCCCACCGTCAGTGGCATGCCGCTCACGTACTCCTCTACGAGAACGGCCGCACCCTCCTCGCCGGCAGCGTCCGCCAGGGCCCCGGGGAGGTCCGCCGGATCGCGTACGAGGCTCATGCCCACGCTGGACCCGCCGAAGGGTGGCTTGACCATCACCGGGCGCCCGTTCCAGGTCGCTGGTCCGCCGGTCCAGACGTGCCAGCCGGGCGTGGGGACGCCGAGGGTCAGCATCACCCGCTTGCAGAGGATCTTGTCGGCGGCCACCGCGGATGCCCCGACCCCGCTGCCACAGTACGGCACGCGAAGGTAGTCGAGGAGACCCTGCAACCGGCCGTCCTCGCCGTACGGGCCATGTAGGTTCGAGAGGGCCACGTCGTACCCGACCAGATCCATGATGAAGTCCGGTTCGCACGGGTCCAGCACTTTCCAGCGGGCGCCGATCTCCTCCAGCGCCTCGGCCAGGGCGGTGACGGATCGCTGTTCGACGGGGCACTTCGAGTGGTAGAGCCTGTCCTCGGCGGACACGGGCCCGTAGATCAGAGCGACGCCGAGGCCCTGGCGGCTCTGCCCCCACTGTCGAAGCTCCTCGGCGGCCTTCTGCACCGCGAGGTCGGAGCTGGGGCTGAGGAAGAGAGTCATGCGAGTACCCCTTCGAAGGTGTTGGTGACCGGCCCGCCGACCCACTGAGTCCGGTTCGGCCGGGCGTCGTGTGGCCGGACCGTGAGCGGCTCTCCGGCGCGGTTGTGGACCGTGACGGCGCGGCGTGCGACCAGCCCGCGCATGGTGGCGATGACTGCGGCTGCGACTGCCCCGCTTCCGCATGACAGGGTTTCCGCCTCGACGCCGCGTTCGTAGGTGCGGATCTTCAGCGCCTGGCTGCCGGCGGATTGAACGAAGTTGACGTTCGTGCCCAGCGGGGCAAGGCCGGCGTGGTGACGGACGAGGCGCCCGACGATCACCGCATCGATGGCCTCCACGTCGTCCACGATGGCCACGACGTGTTCCGTGCCGGTGTGGGCGCTGTCGAACCAGGTCGGCCTGCCGTTGATGGTCGTCTGTAAGCGCCGGGGGAGGATCTCTCCCACCTCGGCCGTGACCCACACGGAGTCATCTGAGACGACCGCCTCGTGCTCCACTCCGGCCATGCGGAGACTCATCTGCTGGAAGCCGTGATCGCGGTGCGCGGCCCAGGCGGAGCATCGCAGGGCGTTGCCGCACATCGTTGCGAGCGAGCCGTCCGAGTTGAAGCAGGTGACTTCGAGGACGGCGGGGTCCTTGCTGACCAGTCGGCTGATCACGAGCCCATCCGCGCCGACGCCGATACGCCTGGCGCACAGGCGCTCCGCCTCCTTGGGCCAGTCCATGTCGTCGTCCGGGGAGGGGTCGCAGAGCAGGACGAAGTCGTTTCCTGCACCGTGCATCTTGCGAAAGCGCATGACAGTGCTCCTCGCGTGGTGAGGTGAATGGTGGTGTGCTGTCTGAGCGGGGTGCGATCAGCGGCGTTCGAGAGGCCGGTAGGTGGTCCGGGCCTCTCGCATGATCAGCGGGGTGCGTCCGGCGAAGTGCAGAATGCGGGCCGAGGCGCCGCCGGCTGCCCTCATGTCCTGGACCCGCTCGTACCTGCCGTCCAGGAGGACGAAGTCGCCAACGCGGACATCAGTCGGGGGCCGGACGGCTGGCACTGTCCCGACAGGCGGGGGCGGTATGGACGGCTGCTCCTCGGTTCGGCGCTCGTACATTCAGCCTCTCCAGGTGCCCAGCAGAAGGGAGCCGCCGATGGCGACGAGGCATACCACGTAGGCGAGTTGCTGGTTTCGAGGGCTCATCGGGTTCCGATCAGGTGGCGTTCCACGCGGCTGCGGACTGACCGGATGCCGATCTCGGCAAGAGGCACCCAGGCCGCCGCACCCGTTTCGATCATTGAGGGGAAGACCGCGCCCGAGTGGGCCCGGAAGAGATAGCGGATGCCCACCCGGAGGCGAGGTCCGTACCGGTGCTGCCCTGGCCTGGTCACGTCGACGAGGAAGGGGCTTTCGGCGCCGGGCTGCGTCCATACGTCCCGGATGCCGACCTGCTCGGCCAGCAGGCGGAGGGCCGCCTCGCTCAGGGAGTCGTCCTCGGCCTCCGGCTCAGCCTCCGCAAGCGCGTAGCCAGCCTCGTGTCGCAGGCACAGGACGCGGTTGCGTTCGTCAACGACGACGGCGCCCGCCATCACGAGGGGGCAGCGCCGGTCGTGGGTGCAGGCTCGGCGTCGCGAGTGGTCGACTGCCGCGTCATAGACGGGCATCAAGGCCATCTGCTCGGCAGGGTGGTCGTGGATGTAGTGGGAAAGCTCCCGGATGATCTGGTCTTCTCTGACGCTCACGGCGCACTCAGCCCGTTCCGCTCGGTGTAGATCCACATCAGCCGCCGCGTCAGAAGGGCTACGTTGCGGAGGTAGATGTAGGTCCCGAACGTGGGTGTTTCGGCGTTTGGCCGGTTCGTGAGGTCGATCAGCCTGGTCCCCTCGCGGACGAGCTTCCGCACATCGCTGTCGTCGTCGGCGCCCAAGTCCTCGCCGAGCAGACGGTTCAGCTCCTTGGCAATCCCCGGCAAGTGCCGGTCCATCACCGCACGAGTCGTCGTGCCCATAGGCAGGCCGAGGACGACATCCGTGTGCGAGGAGATTGCCTCGATGTCGATGGGTGATTTCTCGGCCTCGGATTCCTCGGCCGACTCCGTCGCCTTGCCCGTATTTGCCAAAGTCATCACTGGCCCCTCCGGAGCACGCTTTCTGCCGTGCCAATAAAGCTAGGAAGGGGCGGCGATATAGCTCCACGAGTGTGCCCGAACTTGCCAGGCGTTCACCCTAGAGATTCGATGGCAGCGGTGATGATTTCCCGCGCATCGGCGCCGTAGACGGCAAGTTCAGCCAGCTCGCCGAAGGTCTTGGCATACATGGCAAGTTCGTGCTTCTGGACGACCGTGAGGTGTGCCGAGATCAGTTCGACGTTCACCAACTCTTCGTCGTAGAGGAAGAACCCTTCGACGGGCCAGAGGCCCGAACGGTCAGCGTCCTGGGGGATGATGCCGATGCTCACCGAGGGCAGTGCCATGACGCTGAGGAGATAGCCGAGTTGGCCTGCCATCACGTCCGTGCCGCCGATGCGGTACCGCAGAACGCTTTCTTCCAGGATGATGGCGAACTTTCGTTTCCCGTAGACGACCTGTTGCTTCTCCACCCGCACCTTGACGGCCGCCGGCACATCGTCGATGAGTCCTCGGCGGTCACGTATGGAGGTGAGAAGTGCGGTGATGTATGAGGCTGTCTGCACGGGGCCAGGGATGAGCCAGGGGGAGTAAATGCGGAAACGCTCGGTGCGCTCCCATAGGGGGACCACCGACTCCTGAGCCCACTTGAGGCCGTGGCGCTCCATTTTTCGCCACTCGACGTACATGCCCTCAATTCCGCGGGCCGTCGAGATGAGGTCCTCGGCCTCACCCTCCGCGCCGCACGCGGAACACCAATCGCGAAGGTCGCGCTCCGAGGGGGCCCGGGAGCCGCTCTCGAAGCGCGATGCCTTCGACTCATGCCAGCCCAGGCTCTGGGCCAGCGCCCGCTTGGTGAGACCGGCTCCTTGCCGGATCTCGGCCAGGCGCTGTCCGAGGGCCTTGCGGGCTTCCTGGACGCTCGAAGACGGCGATGTCATGTCAGTGTTGGCGGTGCTGTTCGGACTGTCAGGCCAGCTCGAATTCTGCGTGCGGCGTTGCCCGCTTCCACACGGCCTCGAAGGCAGATTCGCAGAGCTTCGCCACCTCCGGGTCTTCCGTGAGTTCGACCTCCATGTTCTCGCCCTCGCCGTCGAAGTGGTTGACGAGGACGAGGTGGGAGTCGAACAGCCAGAAGTCGTTGCCCGGAAGGGCGAGGTCGGTTGCCCCTCGCCGTGAGAGCCAGCGCACGCCTTCGCCGGCGGCGATGTTCAGCCCGTCCGTCACGTCGTATTCGAACCGGATGTACTCGCTGACCGGTGTCGAGACGACGCGGGCGCGTCGGACCTCGACGCCTCGCGAGGTCGCCTCCGTGACGATGGCGTGCCAGTCGGCCCAGCGTTCGGCCGGATCGAGAACCACACCGGCCTTCCAGTCGATGAAGGCCGGGTCTGACTTCATGTAGGCGTCGCGCATCTCCAGGTGAACAGCGGTCCGTTGGCAGTCGCGGAACAGCTCCTCAAACGTCGGGGTCCTCGTCACGCTGCTTCACCTCCTGGAAGAACTGCACCATGCGCCGGGGGATCTCCACCACCGTCTCGTGTCCGGGGATGTCCATCTGCCCGAGTCGCTCGGAGTCTTCCACCTTCCACCCCTGCACGAGGTAGGTGTCCTTCTCGTCGTCGAGGTAGACGGTGGGGGAGCCGCCGCTGGGGCTCTCGGGGTCCTTACCGAGCTTGATCAGGGCCATGATGACCTCCTCGGGTGCCGGTAACGATGTTTGTGCCAGAGCTTGCCCGCGACTGGGCTGTCGAGCCAGGAACTTGCCCAAACTTGCCAGGAACCGAGCGCCGTAGCGTCGTCAGGCAGGCGGCCGTCCGCACGGGACGGTGGTCGTCGCGGCTTCTGGTAGCCCTGGCCTTGTCGATGCCCACGTGCGTAAGGCCGTCGCCAAGGCCACGGTGGTCAGGTCTACGAGGTGATGAGGCGGGATCGGCAGGCGGGACCGGAGGCTCCGGTCCCGTAGCGATGCATCGGCTGGCCGCAGCCGCAAGGCCACGCGTAATCCAAGGACTCGTCCGCCCTCGTTGAGGAAACCACCGCCAAGCGGCACGGGCCTGGGCGGCCAAGAACCGCCCAGGCCCGCGAGACGGCGCCCAGTTCGTGAGCTGCTACCAGCCGCTGGTGTAGCCGGAGCCGTTACAGCCGCTGCACCTGCCGTCTCCGCCGCAGGTGTCGCACTTCTTGGGCTGCAGGAAGCCGTCCACCTTGCCGGTGCCCTTACATCTGCGGCATTCGCCCTTCCTGTCCGGGCATGCCTTGCAACGAGCCATGAGAGATCCCTTCAATCATCAGGTGATTCGCCCCGCAGGACGAAGTGATCTTGGATGGAGTTCTGGTCGCACCTCGTCACCCGCTGGGCGTTGATCCTTTGCCGCCGCATGCCCGGCACAGGCCGTTCCCGCCGCAGGTGTCGCACTTCCGCGGACTGGAGCCGCCTCTGTGCTCTCCGGTGCCCTGGCAGTCACGGCACTCGCCGTCGCCGTCGCAGGATGCGCATCGCAGCATGAGCACCGTCCGTTCTCGGGCGCTCTGAGATGCATCGGTCGGTGTCAGCGGACCGGGTGGATCCGCTCCCAGTGATCAGTGTTCAGTACGGCTGCGAAGTAGTAGTTCGGAGCGGTGTAGTCGCCGGGGACGAGGCGCCTGTCGTTCGCGAGCACGCGACTGTACGCCTTGATGATGGACAGGGACTTCGTGAGGCAGTTGTTCGTGAAGAGGTTGTAGCCCGGCTTGGTGCGGACGTAGGCGCGCAGTGCCGCGGTGACGTCACCGTCGCGGGTGGTGACACAGCGGTAGCGGTTGTAGGTGAGAACGTGACCGTGGAAGGGGTGCCGCTTGAAGGTGCTGTACACCTGTGCCCAGGTGCCGCCGGCGTACCACGTCTGCCCGGGGTCCTCCGTCGCCCCGAAGAAGTAGTGGTCCTTCTGGCCGCGGACCTTGATGGCCCACCCAACGTGGCCCAGGGTCCCAACCGCCTTCGTTCGGTTGAACATGCAGACGCGTCCGTACTCGGGGGTGGACGCGTGAGCGGGCTCCGCGGCCAGTCCGGTGGTAGAGGCCAGGGCTACGCCGGCGAGCGCGATGGCTCGCATCAGTCGGGTTGCGGTGCTGCGCATGGGGCTTCCTTTCGGCAAGTGGGTGGTCTGGTCCTGGTGTGCTGCTCCGCTACGCTCTGCCGGGCATGGCAAAGCCAAGCAGTCGTGCAGGGCGGGGAGTTGGCGGCCTCGGTGGGTCGCGGAATCCATGGTGGGCAATCGGCCAGGCGTGACTCCAGCGATTCCGCCGGCGACTTCTCCCAACCGCGTCCCAGCCTTGTCCCATGCTTTGGCAGGTGCCGTGAGCTGCGGAAACACCACCACTGGGATGAGAAATGGGACGGCGTTGGGAGAGGAAGACGTGGGCCACGAGCAGGACGTGAGCGGCAGGCAGAGTGTGTCGGCTCCGAGAGACCTGCTCGTGGAAGCGTTGAGTGCGCGGATGCGGGAATCCCTGCTGGCGTACGACCGTGTCGAAGCGAAGCTCAGGGACGCCCTTGGGCCGGGCGCGCGTGGGGTGAGCAAGTCTTCGCTGAGTCGCTACCTGGACCCAGTTCGCACCGAGCTGCCCCAGCCGAGCGTCCTGGCTGCGTTGGCCGACATCTTCGGCGTCGGTGAGGATGAGCTCGCGCAATGGCAGGAGTGGCGGCGCTTGGCGAGAGTGTCCCAGAAGCAGGGATCGGGGCCGCGAAGGCCGGAGGCGCCATCGCGGGCACCCGCAGACACCGTTGCCCCCGCCGGTGATGGTGCGGGAAGCGCGGGCGATGTGACCTCTGACCAGCCGTCAGCCGCTGCATCGGGCGGCAGCCGCGAGCCGTTCCCGGTCCGGGTGCCGCAGCAGCCAGGCGGCGAGACAGCCGTAAGGCCGGACAAGCCCTCGTCACGGAGATGGTGGGTTGCGGCTGTCGGCGTGATGGCTCTTGTCCTGCTCGCGGTCGCAGGGATGGTGGGGACAGGGATGTTCGGGCCCGCCCGGGCACCGGCAAGGATCGAGGGCGGCGCGGCGGGAAGCGACGCGGCGGGAGGATGCCGGGGGGTGGTCACTCTCGCGCACGCCCCGCTGCGTGCAAACCCTTGCGTCCGCGTGGTCAATGGCCAGCTGGAACTCGCCAGCAGCGTCGTCGCCCTGCAGTCCGGCACGTACACCGTCTTCGTATGGCTCACCGACGGCAACACCTACCGACCCGATGTACCTCCCCACCGGTGCACCGTCACCTTGCAGGCTGGCCAAGCCGCGACTTGCTCCGTACGCACCACACCCGATCGCCCCGGAACGTCCTGGCAGGCAGCCACGGCAGCCAGGGCGGGGCAGGCTGACGTTCCCGATGGGTGGCAGGAATTCCCCGACGTGACCGGAACGCAGAGTGGCCACCCCGTCACCTGGCCGCTGCCCAGCCTTCAGCCCTCAGCTGTCCCCACCACAGCACCGCTCATTCAAGGAGCCGACGTCGAGAAGGGGACGCTGGGCGAGGACAGCCGATGCGGACCGCCAGTCCAGGGCCCCGCCGGTGTCGTGTGGCGGGTGTGCGCGCGTGTCCAAGCTGCCCAGGTCTCCTTCGCACTCAAGATCACCAATGTGAGTAGTGCGGCATCAACCCTCAAGATCCGGCTTCAGTACGTCCAGGCGGGAACCTTCCGGTCCTGCCCGGGCTGGCCGGGCACCGAAGTGATGACAGTGGCGGGGGGTCAGACCCGGATCACCGACACGAAGCGGTGTTCCGTCGCCCGCGCCATCGGCGTGCCCTACGCGTACCAGGGCGTCGGCTGGGTGCTGCCCGCGGACACGAGCAGCGGGACGTACCGTCTGTCGCCGACAGCACATATCTATCCGGATCACGTGATCTGGCAACCGGATGCGTTGTGATCCAAGCTGTGAGCAGCGGGTCCCCGCTATCTCTGCGCCATGTCGACGAAGCGGGAGTAGTGGCCTGCAAGGGGAGGTGATGGTGACAGTGGGACCGTGCTGGTGCTTGGAAACGATCAGTTCAGCCTCGCCGGCGCGGGGCGAGTCCTTCTCGTAGGTGTCCTCGCGGTGGAGCAGGATGACCGCCCGATTCGGCCGGTCAGCGCCGACGGACGGAGTCGTTCGTTGCGCTCGTGGCCGAGTGCGTGGCGGGCCCCGAGGACGGGGTGCGCCGGTTACCTCGGACGGGTCCGTCGCGGAGGCTTTCAGGTACGGCGGGCAGGTGGGCGCTACGCCGCAGCTGCCACACGAGGACGTCGCTGATGGAGGCGGCGGTGTTGAGCTCGCGCCGTCGGGTGGCGTCGTCATGGGGGCTGCTGTTGGTGGTGTGCACGGTGGTGATCGCCCACTTCCGGTCAATGTCGGGACTCTTCTGGGGCGAGGGAACGAGTCTTTGGGCTGGTACGGCCAGTCCGCCGTTGCAACGCTGGGTCCGTCGGATCCTCGGCTCCGTTCAGCTTCAGCGTCGCCCGCGCGACCGGGACGCTAGCGGCAGGCCCGTACGTATGTAACGCTGACGAGTTGGGCCCATTCGTTCGGTGTCAGCCGGGTCGCGAGGGCGCAAGCTCGGCGTAGGTCGGCTTCGGGGTCGAGGTTCCAGAAGCGGAAGGTGCCGTCCCAGCTGCCGCTGGCCAGTGTCTTTCCGTCTGGTGTGTAGGCCAGGCCGCCGAAGGATTGGGCATGGCCGGTGAGGATGACGGGCTGGCCGCCACCGGGGATCCTCCACAGCCGGATCGTCTGGTCGTCCGCAGCGCTGGCCAGTTGGGTGCCGTCGGGGCTGAAAGCCAGGACGCGCGGGATGCCGGTGTGGCCGACGAGCGTGGTCAGGGGGCGCACGCGCACTGTGCCGGGTGCGTTGGGTACCGCCCCGGTGCCTAGTCGCCAGACGTGGATGGTGCGGTCCGTGAAGGCCGCGGCGAGGAGTTTGGCGGTGCCGTCGAAGGCAAGGGCCCAGACCTCCTGAGCCGGCAGGGAGCCTAGCGGGTGTCCGTCGAGGTCCCATAGGCAGACTGCCGCGGCGGTGGCCGAATAGGTGGCGATGACGCCGTTGGGGCTCACGGCCACCGGCAGTCCGCCGCCCGAGTGGGCCGGGAGCTGGACGCGCTGTTTCCCCGTCGACACGTCCCAGACGCGTGCGACGTCGTCGTCGCCGATCGTGACAGCGAGGCTGGAGCCGGTGTCGAAGGCCACCGCTCGGGCCCAACGCGTCGTGGGCATGTGGAGCGTGGTGCGATGGTGTCGGGCGATGTCGTACAGGAACGCGTTGTGGCAGTCGCCGGTGATCCCCAGGGTGTTGCCGTCCGGGGCGAAGGCGAGTCTCCACACAGGGCACGCATCCGGGAGGTGGAAGGAGTCGAGGCGCTTGCCGGTGGTGCGGCGCCAGATCTGCACGTGGGCGTCGGAGTCCCCCGTGGCGAGGAGTCGGCCGTCGGGGCTCATCGCCGCACCCCGCAGGGAGGCGATGGGGCGGGTCATGAGCATGCGGTCGGAGATGTCCCACAGGACGGCGCTGCCGTCGCTGCTGACGCTCGCCAGTTGCCTGCCGTCCGCTGTGAAGGCCACGCCGTTGACGTGGCCGGTGTGTCCGGTGAGCCGGTCCACCGGTGAGCCGGACTTGGCGTTCCACAGGCCGACGGTCTGGTCGTAGCTGGCGGTGGCGAGCATGCTGCCGTCGGGACTGAACTTGACGTCGAACACCGCGTCGGAGTGGGCAATCGGCTTGCGCAGGGGCCGTACGGTTCCCGAGGCGACGTCCCACAGGCCGACGGTGAAGTCATCGCTGGACGTGGCCAGCGTGCGGCCGTCCGGGCTGAACGCCACATGAATGACCGCGGCATGGTGGAGCCCGTCCAGAACATGCAGTTGCTCGCCGTCATCGCGTCGCCAGATGCGCGCGGTGCGGTCGCGGCCGGAGCCCGCGATCAGCTTTCCGTCCTGGCTGACGGCCACGCCCAGGGCTTCACCGGCCAGTCCGTGCAGGGTTGCGGCCTGGTTGCCGGTGGCGGGGTCCCAGAGGCGGACCGTCCCGTCTTGGCACGCTCCGGCGAGCACGGTGCCGTCGTCGCTGAGTACCAGGGAGTTGACGACCACTGAGCTGGTGTCGATGCGGCGGACATGACGCGGGGCGGCCGGGTCGGTCAGATCCCATTCGTCGATCCCGCCTGTTGTGGAGGGGGCGGAGAACAGACGGTGCCCGTGCGGTGTGAAGGCGAGGGGTCCGACGCCGTTCTGGTCGATGGCGGGCAGGTGCTGTCGGCTGCGGCGGTCGAACAGGTCGATGCCGCCGCGGGCATCGGGGTCGGCGACCGCGAGGAGTGGTCCCCGCGGATCCAGCGCGATGGCGGTCAGGCGGCCGTGGTGGGCCGTCAGCCTGCCTTCGAAGCGGGAGCCGGAGGTGGACAGCAGCGCGCTGAGCGCGTCCGGGTTGCGGTGGTCCTGCTTGTAGGCGGAGGCGGCCAGGAGCATGCCGAGATCGGGTCGGCCCGCCGCGACCGTGCCGGCCTGGTTGGCAAGCGCCGCTGCTGTGGCCGCCCGGGAGTTCCGCTTGGCCTCCAGGGACATTGAAGACGCGATACCGAAGGCGATCAGGGCGAGTGTCGCGAGGACGGCCAGGCCGGCCACCAGCCCGCGCAGCACGCGGATCCGGCGCCGCTCCGCGCACCGCGCGGCTTCCTCGGCACCCACCGAAGCGGCGAGGAACTCGGCACCGGTCCGGCTCAGGCCGAACCGCTCGCCGTCGACGTCGGCCCAAGTGCGGGCGAGCGCCAGCCGGGTGCCCCGGTAGAGCAGGGCCGGATCGCGGTCCTCAGCCGCCCAGGTTTCGGCGTCCTGTTCCAGTCGCTGGTGCGTGACCAGGCCGGAGCGGTCCTGTCTGATCCACTCGCGCAGCCGGGGCCACGCGCTCAGCAGGGCCTCGTGAGTGAGTTCGACGGTGTCGGTGGTCAAGGTGAGCAGCCGGGCGGCGGCGAAGCCGTCCAGGAGACGCTGCACCGAGGCGCTGTCGGGCAGCGCGGCGAGCAGTTCGGCTCGGGTGACCCGTCGTCGGGCGTCCTGGATGTCCGGGCCGACCCGGACCAGGCGGATCAGCACCTGGCGTGCGAGGTCGTGGTCGGCCGGGTCAATTGCGGCCCAGGCGCGTTCCGCGGCCTGGGCGACGGATCCGTGCAGGCCGCCGGTCAATCGGT
Source organism: Streptomyces sp. NPDC001851 (assembly GCF_040297165.1). NCBI lineage: Bacteria > Bacillati > Actinomycetota > Actinomycetes > Kitasatosporales > Streptomycetaceae > Streptomyces > Streptomyces sp. NPDC001851. The sequence goes on from NZ_JBEOYR010000026.1 coordinate 35,408, forward strand.
ATCCCTCCAGGGTGAGCCGGCGGCCGGAGCGCTGCTGCCAGGTGGCCAGCAACACGTGCGAGAGCAGCGGCAGCGCGCTCGGCTCGTGTCCCACCCCGTCCTCACCGGCTCGGTCCGGCAGCCCGAGATCTCTCAGGAGCACCTCGAACAGGCCCTCTTCCAGCTGTAGCCCCGCCGCCTCGGCGGGCTTGCGGATGGCCCGGGCGAGTTGAGGGGACGTCATCTGCGGCAGGACGAGCTGGTGCCTGCGGACCGGTGCCAGGAGGTGCGGATGGTCCAGGCAGTGCTGGTAGAAGTCGGCCCGTACGCCGAGGACGGCGATCACGAGCGGGCCTCCCCCGCCGGTGGTGGGGGAGGTGGCGGCGCGCAGCGCGCCGAGGAACAGGTCGCTCCGGTGCCGATCGGTGACCAGGGTGAAGAGTTCTTCGAACTGATCGATGACCAGCATGAGTCTGTTTCCGTCCGGCAGGTGCCGGCGAAGCACGGCACCGAACGCGTCGGGTCCTTCTCCGGCCGCCGCCTGAAGCATCTCTAGGGGGCAGCTCAGCGTCCTGCAGAGCGCATGGACCAGCGCCGTGACGGGATCCGCGGTCGGGGTGAGCACCGCCACCGGCCACTTCTCGGAGCCGGGCAACGCACCGCTCGCCAGTGCGGGCAGCAGGCCCGCCCTCAGCAGCGACGACTTCCCGGCACCCGACGCACCGAACAGGATCAGCAGGCCGTCCCCGTCGAGGCAGCGGCTGAGTTCACCGATCAACAAGGCGGTGTCCTGCTCCCGACCGAAAAACCATCCCGCGTCCTCGGTCCGATAGGCGGCCAGTCCCCGGTACGGGCAGGGAACCTGAGGCGAGTCCTCCACCTCGCCAGCTCCATCGCCGCAGGCAGGAGAGTCGGTCGCCGCTCGCCACCGTGCACGCCAGTCCGCCAGGTCGTAGAGGCCCGGCACGGCGGGACGCGACCTCGCCCTGCGGGCTTCGCCGATCAGAACCACCAGCACGGCGGCCAGCGGCTCGAACCGCGCGGGCACGGCGCGCCCGCCGCGCCAGTCGCTGATCCTTTGGGCCGGCACCCGGATCGGACGGCCGTCGCCGCCGGCCCGCTGGGCACGGGCGACCGAAGCGGACACGCTCCGCAGGAGGGGATTGCCCGCCTCCCGGTAAAGCAGGTCGAAGCGCTCGGCGAAGGCGCGGCGCGGTGCGGGGACCCCGGGCCCGTTGGTCATGCCCCCAGTCTCCGAGCCCGACGCGCGACCCACCGACCGTCCTGTCTGCATCGGCCCGAGCCTCGTACCCCGTGACCTGTGCAGAGGCGCGGCGGACCACTGCCGCGAGATCACCCGAAAGGGATCACGCTCCGGACCGGAGCCGGAACGGAAAGCCGCCCCACCCCACATGACCTGCGGTTTCCCAGAAGTGCCGGGCTCTGCGGCTAGGTCGGCGGCGGTCGGCGGCGCCAGCGTGGGGCCCGGCCGGATCCGCCGGCCGCACTTGACCGAGGAGAAAGCCCGTGAACCGTTCCCACCGCTGGTTCGCCGCCGCGCTCGCGGCGACCGCCGCGTTCGGCTCGCTCACGCTGACCGGACCGGCGCACGCGACGGCACCGCACGCACGCACCACCAGCACGAGCGTGGCTCCGAGCATCACCCGGCACGACGAGATCGAACGGGCGAAGACCTGGCTGACCGCCGACAACGGCAAGCCGGTCCCCTACAGCCAGGAGCGCAACTGGACCGACGGCTACCGCCAGGACTGCTCCGGCTACGCCTCCATGGCGCTCGGCCTGCCCAAGCCGGGCCCCAACACCATCGCCCTGAAGAACGACGGCTGGACGACCCCGATCCCCATGTCCGCGCTCAACCAGGGCGACCTGATCATCAAGGCCGACAGCGACTCCTCCAGGTTCCGCCACGTCGTGATCTTCGACCACTGGGCCGACGCCGACCACACCACGTACTGGGCCTACGAGCAGGCCGGCGGCGTCAGCACCCAGTACACGACCCACAACTACGGCCTGACCGCGGGGGACGGCTACCACGCCGCCCACCCCACGAACCTCGCCGACTGACCACGCCCAGGCAAACGCCGGCACAAGCACCCAACGCCCGTCCACCAAGGAGTTGATCAACCATGCGCAAGATCTCCCGCGGCATCATCGCCGCCGCCCTCACCGCCTCCGCGTTCCTCGCCGTCCCCACGATGAGCGGTGCCCACGCCGCCACCAAGGCCCCGGCCGCACCCGCCGGCGACTGCCACCTGACCGCCGACACCCCCACCTACGCCAACCACACCATCACCGGCTACGGCGGGCGCTGGGACTGCAGCTCGGACGCCACCATCATCGTCAAGCTCATGGAAAGGCACGACTTCCGACGGGACCGCGTCCTGGACCAGCAGAGGGGCTCCGGGCGCCAGATCGACCTGCACCCGAGCTACGGCTGTGAGCCGGACAGCCAGTACCGGGTCTACTCAGAGACCGACGGGCCCGGCGACGTCAAGGTGCAAAGCCCCGAAGTCACCTACCGCTGCCAGTGACCTCGCCGCGCACCTAGCCAGGCGCGCCGGGTGGCCCAGGGAGTCCAGCTCCCTGGGCCACCCGGCTCAGCCATGACAGGAGACGTTCGCCCGGCCGCGGTGGGGACCGCCGTCCAACGCGCTGCCGGGTCAGTTCTCTTCGTACAGGGCGCGGTATTCGAGGGTGTCTTCCGCGGTGACGATCTCGGCCAGGCGTTCGAACTCCGCGTAGTCCTCGTCGGTCATAATGGCGACGGCGTCGTCGACCACGGATCCCTTGGGGAGCTTGGCGAAGTACTTCATGAGCAGGTCGACGAAGGCGTCCTGCATTTCGTCGAGTTCACGCTGCCATTCGGCTTCGAGCTGTATCTGCGCCTTCGCGGCAGCCTTTTCCTCCGGGGTGAAGGTGACCAGCAGGTCGCGCTCAGCGCGGGTGAACGGACGTCCGTCGCGGTGGTAGGGGCGCGTCCGGATGTCGGGGTGGCTGAAGTCCACCTGGGTGATGAGGAGGACGACTTCGGGGCGAACGGAGGAGTGGGGCACGGGTGATTCCTTGTGTGGTGTCGTGAGATGGGTTTGTGCTGGTGACCGGCGCAGGGGAAGTGCACTGGCTGGTGGTGCTCGAGGCATGAAGTGCGGGTGCCTTGACCGGGACGGTGTGGGCTGTGAGGGCAAGGGCCCTCGCGGTGGGGTGTTTGCCGGACGCAGGCCGGCGGCGGGTGCGACGCGCTCTCGACCGAGGTGGGGACGACGCCGCCAAGAGCCTGGTGTGGGGTTTCTGGACACCAAATGCTCCGGAGGATCCCCGGTTTCGGTAACCGGGGATCGTCGGCTAGCTTCCGCCTGCGCTGGTCCGGTCAGCGCCGACGGGCGGTGCCGTTCATGGGCCGGTTCGCGGGTTGTGCGGCGGGCGTCGGGGATGTGGCGCGGTGCTTGTCTGGGGTGGTTGTGTCCTGGGGGGAGTCTGGGGCGGCGGGCAGGTGGGCGCTGCGGCGCAGGCGCCATACGAGGACGTCGCTGATGGAGCTGGCGGTGTCGAGTTCTCGCCGTTGTGTGGCTTCGGTGAGCAGGGTGGCCGGGTTGTGGCCGGCGTCCTGGGCGTCGGCGAGGGTGGCGGCCAGGGCGGGCCAGCCGGGTTCGGCCAGGATCTGTTCGGCCAGGTCGGGGACTGCGTGACGCAGCATGGCCGCCTGCCGGTGCCGCAGGGACGGGGGCATGCGGCAGCCTCGCTGCCGGAGCACGTCCATGGGGTGGGCTGCGGCGGCCTGGTAGGCGGCGCGGAGGTGTTCGGCCGTCTGGCGGGCGGCCTTCGCCTGCTGGGCATGGTGCCTCTTGGCATGCCAGTTCGCCGCGGCGATGGCGAGGAAGAAGGCCATGTCGATGAGCATGGCGGTGGTGGCGCCGTCCTCGCCGCGGCCGAGGGCGGGCCCGCTGCGGATGAGGTCGCGGGCGGCCTGGCGCAGGGCGCGGTCGTGCCCGCGTACGGCCTTGATGTGGGAGCGGGTGGCCCGCTCGAACGCGAAGGCCGCCTCGCGTAGTTCGGTGCGGGTGTGGGCGGCGGAGGTCTTGGCGAGCGCGTCCAGGATCTCCCCTGCGGCGGCGATCTGGGCCGCTGCAATGCTGTCGTCTCCGTGGTCGGTGATCAGCAGGGCCTGCCATGTGGCGGCGCTGGCCCGTCGCCGGGCGAACGCGGGACCGGTCACCGACGGCAGGGCGGACTGCTGCTCCGGCCGGGAGCTATCTACAGCGGCGGCGGCATCTGTGGGGAGGGTCCAGCGTTCGCGGATGCGGGGCAGGGACAGGTCGGGGGCGAGTTTGGACCCGGAGAAGAAGACGGGCTCGCCGTCCTTGTTGCGGTCTCCGGGGAGGGCGACGGTGTAGCCGAGGCGGTCTCCCGACGGGGCGATCCGCTGGCGTATGAGGAGTCCGGCCGAGGCGAGTCGGTCGAAGAACTCCTCTTCGCTGTGGGCGCCGGCTGCCGCCTGGCGGACGGTTTCGCGGAGCTGCTCGCGCGGGGTGCGCTGCTGGCCCTGGCGGTCGGCCTTGTGGCGTTCGGCGCTGGTGGGTCGCTTGGCGGCGGTGCCGTCCCCGGACGCGACGCGGCGCAGGTTGTAGTCGGCTTCGATGCGGCGGCATTCGGCCTGGGCGCGGCGGGCCTCGTTGTGTAGCCGGGGCCGGCGGCCGTCGTCGCGGACCAGGGTGGCGATGATGTGGACGTGATCGTCGGCGTGCCGGACGGCTGCCCACCGGCATGCGGCGTCGTCGCCGTCGGGGGCTATACCGGTGGCCGCGACCATGCGGCGGGCGATGGCCGCCCAGTCCTCATCCGACAGGATCGGATCCTCAGGCGCAGCCCGTACCGACAGGTGCCACACGTGCTTCTTCGGCCGCCGATTGGCGGGCAGGGCGTTGACGGGCTGGTCGAGCAGCCGCTGCAGCTGCCCGAAGGTGGCCTCCGGGTCGCGGCCCGGGTCGGGGGTGAGCGGGTCGAAGGCGGCCACCAGGTGCGGGTCGATGTGCTCCTCGTCGGTGCCGGGGCCGTAGAGGTAGCGGAGCAGACCGATCGTCTCGCTGCCGCGCTTGTGGATGCTGGGGATCACGCAGCGGCACCGCCGTCACGGTGGGCCAGCAGAGCATCGGCAGCGTCCGCCATCCGGCAGGCAGCATTCCGCACGGCTTTGGTCGCGGTGTCCAGATGGGGTACGTCGGCGCCTGAATTGAGGGCCTTGGCCACCTGGTTGAACAGGCCGTGGATGCGGCCCAGGTGCCGGCGGGCGGCGAACAGCTCGTCGATGACCTCCCGTTCGGTGGCGATCTCGGCTGCGGTGCGGGTCAGGTCGCGGGCGGCCTTGTCGACGGCGTAGGCGAGGAAGGCGGCGTTGGTCATCTTGCAGTGGGCGGCTGCGTCGGTGAGACGCTTGAACTCGGCGTCGTTCATACGGCAGCTGGGCTGGTGCGGACGCAGCTTCTTCTGACGCGGACGCTGACGCTTGCGTGATAGGGACTCGGCCGGCCTGTCCCCTCCCTGCTGCGGTCCGCCCTCGGCCGCAGCTTCCCTGCCCGGCGCCGCATGGCGCGGGGCGTTCTTCGCCACCTCTGGGGCGGGGACTCCGGGAGCATTGCTCCCGGGACAACTTGCTCCGACTGGGGCAGGGTTGGACGGCAGGGATTCTTCGTGGGGCATGGGGTCTTCGTGGTGCGGGGTGTGCATGGGGCCCTTCGGGTCGGGGTCTGGTTGAGAGCTCTGGCGCTGCCGGGATCAGCGGAGTGGATCGCCGGCTGCGGCTTTGAGCCGGGCCTTGAACTCGCGGACGACTCGTCCGACGCCGTCGCTGGAGACGGTGTAGCCGACGGCGCGCAGGGCGTCCTCGACCCGGTCGCGTCCGACGCTGCCGGTCTCCTCGTAGATGCGGCGAGCGTGCTTGAGGATGACCTCCTCGGAGGCGCGGGCTTTGCCGACGTCGCGCTTCTTCCGGGCAGCGGCCTTCCGCTCGCGCCTGCCCGACACGCTGCCCGCGCTGTTGCCTGTGAGCGCCGGGCTCTCTTCGGTTTCTGCCCGTGCGGGCAGCCCCGGCTCCGGGCGGGCAGGCTGCGGGCGGGCAGCCGGAGGGACCTCGTCGTCACCCGGATCTGACGGGTGCGGGCGGGCAGCGTCCTCTGCCCGCGGCAGGGGCGCAGGGCGGGCGGAGCGCGGGCGGCTGTGCCCGGAGTCCCGGGCGGGGTACGAGGCCGGGATGTGCCAGCGCGGCGGCAGGGTGATGGAGGCGAGGTCGAGGGCCTGCTTGCGGGTGGCGAGCTTGCGCAGCAGCAGTTCGTCTTGGAGCGGGTCGCCGTCGACGCCGGCCCGCTCCAGGGCCTCGTGCAGGCGTTCTGCCAGGCGTCGTTGCTGTCGCTTGCCGCGCTGGCGGTCGGTCATCGACTCGGCGCGCAGGATGAGGGCGACGGCTTCGCTGAGCGCGCGGTCGCGGATGAGGCGGGCGGCGTCGGCGTCCTGGTCGTCGATGCCGAGCCGGGCGAGGAGGCGTTCGCGTGCCTGGCGGACGAGGACGGCGGCCAGGCCGCGTGAGGCGGCGTCGGGGGTGCGGTGGCGCAGCTCGATGCCCATGGCCAGGTGCCACAGCATCGCGGCCATGACGGGGCCGACGAAGGCTCGCACGGTGCCACCGACCGGCCCGGACTCGGCGTAGGCGGGCAGGACCTGGACGGCGGTGATGACCCAGGTGAGGGTTCCGGGCAGGCCGGGTGCCTGCTTCGGGCCGTTGAGGTTCTGCCGGGCCATCAGGGCGGTGGCGAACAGGGCCAGCTCGGCGGCGGAGAACATCGCGACACGCTCGGCGGTGTTGCCGCCCATGTCGAGGTAGTCGGCGGCGAACCGCCAGCTGGTGTCCGCGCTGTACGCGGTGCAGCCGAGCGCGGCCACGGCCGCGACCGGCACCGCGACATTCCCGCGCCAGCGGTTGGTGCCGGACGGCCGGCGGTGCTGCTGGCGGTTCATCCACGCGGTGAACAGAGCGAACAGGCCGAGCAGGGCAAGAAGCGCCACGGCCATCGCGGGGGTGGGAGCCCAGTGCGACAGGAGCGAGGCAGTGCCGCCTTCGGTGGCCGAGGCTATCGGGGCAGGGGAGGGCACGTCAGGTCTCTCCAGGGGGTGCTGCGAGGGGGCTTGGATGCAGGAGGGAGGGGCGTTCACGCAGGGGGCGTTCACGCGGGCCCCCTTCTAAAGGGGGCCCCGCGCGTGATCGCTAGGGCGCGTGTACGGCGTGGACGCACCCGTGATCGCTTGACCTGCGGTTTTACGGTCAGCGTGCACGCCGTGCGCGGTTCACGGCGGCGTCTGGGGGTGAGGGCCGCGTGTACGGTCGCGTGATCGCTTCCGGGCGCTGTCGCTGGTGTGTCAGCCGACGGCGGTGAGGTGGCGTGCGGAGGCGTAGTAGCGGGTCTGCTGCCCGCCTCCGGCTCCTCCGGCGATGCCGTCGGCCTTGGTGGCCAGGCCGCTGTCGACGAGGCGGGCCAGGTGGCGGCGGGCCTTCTCCACATCGGCGCGTTCAGGCTCGCCGCCGACCAGGACGGCCGCCAGGTCGCGTGCGGTCAGCCCGCCTGGGGCGTTGCGCAGCAGGACGGCGGGGTCCTTGGTGGGGTCGACCGTGGTAGTGCCGCGCACGTGGTCGTGGGTGACGTCCAGCGGGCCGATCTCCCCGGTGGGGGTCTTGAGGTGGTGCAGGGTGACGGCTGGGTCGCCAGCCCGGCCGCTGATGAACAGGACGCTGCCCGCGCCGGCGGTGATCCAGGCGGAGCCGTAGACCTGGTCCAGGCTGGGGCGCTGGCCGCGTGGTGCGTCGGCGGTGGCCTTGCGCTGGTGGTGCAGCTCCATGATCTCCACGCCGCCTCGCAGGGCGCGCATGCGGGCGTTGTGGAAGGCGACGGCGAGGCTGTCGTCGACCATGGTGCTGACCGCGTCCTTGAGGCTGTCGATCACGATGGTGTCGGCTCGGTGGGCGGCGGCGAGGTCGGCGAGGAGGTCGGGTTCCTTGTCGAGGGTGGCGGGCAGCGGGCCCTCCCAGACCACGAGCCGCTCCCGCAGGATCTTCTCGTCGGTGGGGGAGACGCGCCGGTCCATGGCCCTGGCGATCTGTCGGGGCCGGTCCATGGCCAGGTAGAGCACGCGCCTGCTGGGGGCGACCGGCATCTCCAGGACTGTCTCCTGCAGCCCCAGCCGGGCGAAGACCACCTGGTGGGCCAGGGTGGTCTTGCCGACCCCGGGTGCGCCGACGATCATCAGGCTCTCGCCCGGCGCCCAGACGGTCTTCTCCCGGGTGCCCCACAACGGCTCGGCGTCCGCGCCGGTCTCCTTGACGAAGGACCACCCGTCTTTGGCGAAGCGGTTCAGACGTCCCTGGCCCGAGGCGAGTGCCCGCTCGCGCTCGGCCCGCATCTCCGCCTCGACCTCGCTGCGTATCGCCTCAGGGTCGGCACCCGGCTCCTGGGCGCGCTGAACGGTGCGGACGGCCGAGGCCAGCAGACGACGCAAGTTGGCCTTCGTGCGGATGATCTCCGCGTGGTGCTCCGCGCTGCCGATGTCGTAGAGCGCGCTGGCGAGCTGGTGCAGGTACGGGGCGCCGCCGACACGCTTGAGATCCCCCTGCTGCTCGAGCAGTTCGGTCAGGACGATCGGGTCGGTCGGTTTGCCCTCGCGGTGCTGGGCGAGCATCGCGCGCCAGATGGTCTCGTGGGCGGGCCGGTAGAAGGCGTTGTCGCCCAGGATAGGACGCACGGTGTCGATGACATGGCTGTGGTGCATGCAGGCGCCGAGCACCGCGCTCTCGGCGTCCAGGTTGAAGGGAGCCTGCCCAGGCTCCTCCGAGTACGGCGCGTCGCCGTACTCGAAGCGGGATGGCATGTCCGACGTGAGGCCCGTACTCTGGGCCATAGGACTCCTCTCCCGGCAGGCCACATGGAGCGCCAACTCCGGCCACCGGTCCAGATCGTCATGGTTGGGCGGTTGTGAGGATCTCCGCTTCGCCCTCGGTGTTCGCAGCACCGGGGGCTTTTGCGTTGTCCGCCTGTGTTCACCGGTGGACGGCACCATCCTACCAGCGCATTCGGGAAACATCTACTTGCATTCGGCTCGCGAATGATGTTTAGTTGTGTACCCAGGGGCCGTACGGCTATAGCCCCGCCCGGACGACCAACGCGACTGAGGAGGTGAGCATGGCCAGCGGCAAGGGCGACGACGCGCGCGCGGCGAACACGCGGCCACCGGTCGAGGACAACATCGCCGAACGCGTGAAGCTGGAGCGCGAGGCGCGCGGCTGGAGCACGGTCACCCTGGCCGAGAAGATGGCCGAGGCCGGCCACCCCATCGGCCAGTCCGCCATCTGGCGCATCGAGAGCGGCAAGCCACGCCGCCGCGTCAACACCGACGAGGCGCTCGGCTTCTGCAAGGTCTTCGACATGACCCTCGACGAACTCGCCAGCCCACCAGGGCAGATGGCCAACCCGGTCATCCGCCGGCTGGTCGGCCAGTACGTCGAGCTGTGGAAGGAATGGCGTGCCCTGGGCAAGTCCATGGACGACGTCCAGGACCAGCTCAACGAGTACACCAAGGCCCACCCCGACCAGGACGTCATGGTCCGCCACCTGCTCGCCCACGAACTGGACGTGGCCTCCAACGGCGACTTCCACCGCCACAAGGGAGCCCGCGGCCGACTGATCCGCTGGCTCGGCGACTACTTCCCGGCGGCCAAAGACCCCGACACGGCTGACGAATAGCCGCTTGCCGCAGGGGCCTCGGTGCTGCGAACACCGGCGCCCTCATGCGGGCACATCCTCACGCGCGTCTGCGCAACCGCCCAACCACCCACCACCACGACCGGTCCGATCGGAGTTGGCGCTCCGTACGTGACCGGGGTGAGGAGCCCTCTTGCCCGAGTTCCCCCTGCCCGTCACCCAGATCGCCCAGCTGCTCGGCGTCCCCGAAGGGGCCTTGCGCGCCCTGATGGCCGAACGGGGTGACGAACCTGGCGACCCCACTCTCGTCGGTCTGACCGTCGAGGAGGCCGCGCGCCGCCTCGGCATCGGCCGGACGAAGATGTACGAGTACGTCTCGTCCGGGGAGATACGTTCCGCCAAGATCGGCAGTCTGCGCCGCATACCCGCCGAGGCAGTCGGTGAATTCCTAGCCCGCCGCTACCGGACAACGGACTTCGACGCCGCGGCCTGAGGCGGGCGCGCATGGCACAGACGCCAAAGCCCCAGAAGTCCCGCCAGCCCAACGGCGCCTCCTCGATCTTCCTCGGCAAGGACGGCCGTTGGCACGGCTACGTCACCGTCGGCACCAAGGACAACGGCAAGCCCGACCGCCGCCACGTCAGCCGCAGGACCCGCCCCGAGGTCACCAAGCTGGTACGCGAGCTGGAGAAGCAGCGCGACTCAACCGGAGTCGCCAAGGCCGGTCAGACCTGGACCGTTGAGACCTGGCTGATCCACTGGGTGGAGAACATCGCCGCGCCCAGCGTCAGCGAGAACACCATCGACGGCTACCGCGTCGCCGTCTACCACCACCTCATCCCCGGCCTGGGCGCCCACCGCCTGGAGAAACTGGAGCCCGAGCACCTGGAGCGCTTCTACCGGAAGATGCAGGCGAACGGCAGCTCCGCCGGCACGGCACACCAGGCGCACCGCACCGTCCGCACGGCACTCAACGAGGCTGTACGCCGACGTCACCTCGCCACCAATCCAGCCTCCATCGCCAAGGCTCCCAAGCTCGAAGAGGAGGAGGTCGAGCCGTACACGGTCGAGGAGGTCCAGCGCCTCCTCCTCGAAGCGGACAAGCACCGCAACACCGCCCGCTGGGTCATAGCGCTCGCTCTCGGCCTCCGCCAAGGCGAGGCGCTCGGACTGAAGTGGGAAGACGTCGACTTCGATGCGGGCGTGATCCTCGTCCGCCGAGGCCGTCTGCGGCCCCGCTACCAGCACGGCTGCGGCGACAAGTGTGGCCGCAAGCCTGGCTACTGCCCGCAGAAGACCAGCGTCCGGCGCGAGACGAAGGACACCAAGACCCGCGCCGGTAAGCGCCCGATCGGCGTGCCTGAGGAGCTGCTGAAGCTGCTGCGACGGCACAGGGAGGAGCAGGAGCGCGAGCGAGTGCTTGCCCGAGACCTGTGGGTGGAGAAGGGGTACGTGTTCACCTCGCCGATCGGCGAGCCGCTCAACCCCAACACCGACTTCCACCGGTGGAAGGACCTGCTGAAGGCGGCGAAGGTCCGCGACGGTCGCCTCCACGACGCGCGGCACACCGCCGCGACCGTCCTTCTGATCCTCGGTGTCCCCGACGCGGTGGTAGACCGCATCATGGGCTGGGAGCCCGGCAAGTCCGCACGGATGCGCCGCCGGTACCAGCACCTCACCGGCCCCGTGCTTCAGCAGACAGCCGCGAAGGTCGGCGGACTGCTGTGGGGAACCGCACCCCGTCCGACCCAACCGGCACCCGGAGGTTCCGTGCCAGGCCCGAGCCAAGGTGCTGCGGCAGCGGAGTCGACCGTGTACGTCGCCCGCCTTGGTGAACGCCGTGTCCCGTTCCTACACCGGCAGCACGCCGAGACCCTGGCTACCCAGTGGCGTGCGGATCACGCCGGCCGTCAGGCGGAGGTCGAGGAGTGGGAGCACTGGAAGTGGGAGAGCGAGGGCCCTGGCGGCCTGCGGGCCGTCCGCGACCGTATGCCCGATCGCCGACTCGTTCACCACGCTCACGCCGTGTTCCTGCCCGGCGGCGACCGGCTCAACATCGGCCGCGACGAGAGATGGTCGGTTTCGGCCTGGGAGTTCGAGACCGACCTCTACACGGACCTGCCGGTGCGCTGGCACACCATCCGCCGTCCCGGCCAGGAGGTCGAGGCACAGGTTCGCGGCACCGACGAGGAAGCTGTCGCTGCCGCGTTCGCTGAAGCGTGTGCACAGGCTGTGGACCGCGCAATGAGCCCGCACAAGTACGGCGACGTCGTGGACTAGGCGTAGCTCTGCTGTGTGCCTGCCAAGCGCGATGGCTTGAGACCTCCGTCGGCGTCGTATGGCGCAGACGGAGGTTCAGGGCGGCAATCCGACTGTCGCATCCCTTCGTCTCCGGCTGCGCACATGACCCGCCGGAACTCAGCCCTTCTTCTGTTTGTACAGTTCGATGTCCCTGTTCACGAACAGCTGCACATAGCCGCAGTTCCAGCAGATCAGGCCGGTTGCCGACTCGTTCGCCCAGCCCAGGCTCATGAACTCCATTCCGGAGCTGTTGAGCTTCACCTCACGGTCCCTGAACAGGTCACCCTGACAGAAATTGCACTTGATCCACACGCCCCCGAGAGCCGCGCGAACAGGTCTGGCCATGCCTCCGTCCTTCCTGTGAACTGTTGGAGTGGTGCACCCGTCTCGCACACGAACTGCAAGGCGGGCACACGTAATCACGCTTCCGAACCGGGCCACGCCACCGCATCAGCCCTGCGACTGTCCGATCACGAAGATGGCGATGGCGTTCTTGGGATCAGGCGATGCCAGGCCGGTGGCGGGCATCGCGGTGACCGACGAGGAACCAGAGCAGACACCCGAGGAAGGGTGCCATCAAGGCGAAGACGAACCAGACCAGCTTCATCCCACCGGTGAGGTCGGACCTGACGATGGCGAGCAGAGCGCCGAAGTACAACGCGAGAACGCCGGCGACCGCGGCAGCTCCTGCGCAGCCGATCACGATAGTGCCCGTGGTGGCAAGGGCCATCTGGTGTGCGAGCTGTGCCTGCATCGTTCGTTCCTCTTGCTGGTGGGGGACTTTCGGAGCGCCCGGTCGGGCGGTCTCGGTTGACGGCGGTCCGGCTGTTTCAGGATCTCGACTGCGTCATGGGTGAGCGCCTGTCATGACGGGCGCTGTGCGGACCGCAGCAGGTAGACGCCGGCGGCAACCGGGAATGCCAGGACAGCCAGAGTCAACGGAATGAACAACGCTCCGAGGCCGAGGCCCGGCGTGCCCGCGGGAATCACCCACTGCGCCACCAGGAACAGCAGCGGCACGAGGGCGGCCGCCGTCCCGATCGCCTTGTCGCGGTTACGCCACTGGGGTGCGGTCCACAGCCACCAGATTGCACCGATCAAGGCGATGCCCAGCGGGGGCGCGAAGGCTGTCAGAAGGCCGGTTGCCGCCAGGAGTCCCACGATGGCGAAGGTACGGCTCTGGCTCGTCTGCGGAGCGGGGGGCTCCTCGCCGAGTGCGGTCGCCGCGATCGTGCGTGGGTCGCCGAGGCGTGCGAGGACGGTGCGGACCTGGTCATCGCTGGTGGCGGGCTCTGCCGCCAGCGCCACGGCGATGTGCTCCTCCAGGTCGGCCAGCAGCTCGTTTCGGCGCTCCGGGCTGAGCCCGGCCGTCTCCCGCGTCACTGCGGACAGGTAGCTGCGCACCAGCGGGTGCTCGGTGATCGTCACGGTGGTCTCCAGTCAGTCGGTGATGAAGTGGTCGACCGCGTCACGGAAGTGCGGCCAGATGGCGGTGAACTCCTTCAGCGCCGCATGCCCCGATGCCGTCAGCTCGTAGTAGCGCCGGGGCGGCCCGCTGGGGGACTCCTGCCAGCGGGTCTCCACCACTCCCTCCCGGCGCAGCCTGGACAGCAAGGGGTAGATCGTTCCCTGGCTGGTGACCATGACGCTCACCGCACCGAGAGCTTCGAGCAGCTCCACGCCGTAGCGCGGGCCGTCCCGCAGGAGAGCCAGCACGCAGTACTCCAGCACCCCCTTGCGGAGCTGGCTCTCCGCCTTGCTCGCGGTCGGCTTACCTGCGATGTCGGGTTCCATGCATTGCACAGTACCTGGTTATCTCTACAAGGTCCAAACATGATGTCGATGCACCGGGGATGCGGCCCCGCACTCAAGTCCCGCCGCCTGCGACACCCACGCCTCGCGGATCTCGGTTCACCTATGCGGACAGCTTGCGGGACATGGATCTGACAGCACAGTGACCCGTCGGGCAGGCCCTTAGACGTCGCTCCTTTGTGACCCCTGACAAGCCCTGCGGGGCATCGCCTACAGGTCGATGCCCCGCAGGGCTTCGCCCGTGTCAGCAGCTTGCCGATCGCTGCCGGAAAGTTCGCCGAACTTCGCCGAACTCTGCCGAATATGGTTTACTGCGGTCAGTGAAGGAGGTGTGACCCTGGTGTCGGAACCCCAGTTGCCTGACTGGACGAACGAAAAGATGGGGAGCATGGTCCGCGCGGCCCTATGGCTCGTGACGCAGGTCGGGGAGGGGAACGTCTACACCAAGGACCAGTTGCGAACGGCGTTCCCGGACATCGCGCAGATCGACAGGCGCCTCAGGGATCTCCGAGCGTACGGGTGGGTGCTCGATACCAACCGGGATGACGCGGCCCTGGCCCCTCATGAAGCCCGCTTCGTGCGCGCTGGTGAACCCGTCTGGGAGCCGGGCATACGGCGGACGCCACGCAGACCCGAGGAACTACGCCCGACGTTTGCGGAGCGGCTACAGGTCCGGAACCCACCGGATCCAGAAGCGGTTTGGGAGAAGCTGAAAGATCTCTCCTCGACCGAGAGGTCACTCCTCATGGCTTGGATCGCCATGGGGCACCGCCCAAGTTCACCCGTTGAACTCGCATGGCGTGCCTTCCGCAGCCTCTCCGAAGGGCAGCGCCGCGACCTGACGATCCGGCTGGGCGAGCTGATCAGCTCCGAGCTTTCCGACCAGTTGGGGGAGGGCGGCACCAGCCCTAACCCCTGAGTACAAAGACTTCCGCCGGACCCCGTGTCACCTTCCACAGATCTCCGGGCTCCGGCGGATGGCCCAACCCGTCGAATGAGGAGAAGGACCTTGTCCAGTATGCGTGTGCTTTTGGCCGAAGGCGAGCGACCGCCTAGGTATGACGTGTTGGTGGCCGCTGTCGCTGTCGGCTATGCCGCAGGCTATTCCGCCGGCGTCGGCGCTCAGGCGGAGCAGGTGATCGGAGGCGCCACTGTGGCCGCGATCGCGTGGGTGTGGGAGAGGTGGCGTCGCTGATCGCCTGCCTCGGCTGGTGACCCACCTACGTCCCCGGAGCCGGCCTCGCACTGTCGGGGTCGGCTCGGTCGCGTCTCGTGGCTCTCTACCTACTGTCAGTGGCCGTTCCTATCGTGGGGGGCATGGCTAACGGGGTGTGGCACACCGGATATGGCATAGAGATCAATTTGTCGTTACCCGACCTCGGTCACCCGGACCGGCCTGATCTGCTCCGGGAGATCACCGCGAGCGTCGCTGATCGCGACCCGCAACTGCTCGAATGCCTCGCCCACCACGAGGGGCGAGAGTGCCAGTCGGAGGCAGGCGGCAAGTCCCCCTGGATGTTCATCCGCCGCGGTCGTATAGGCGGTCGCCGCCCGCTGGTCGCCTCGCACCTGCCTATCACGCACAAGGCCACGCCGACCGAGAGCGCACAGCACAAGGCCACGAAAGAGCGGGTGGTCGGCACCGCCACCCGATACGGCCTGGACGCCGAGGCCGAGGTTCCCGTTGCCAACCGTCGAAGCGTCTCGGACGCGGTCGTCACCGGGCCTGATGGCATACGGATCGGTTGGGAGATCCAGTACCACCACCTCAGCCCCAGTAGCGTGCACCGGCGCTCGGTCAATGCCGTGGAGCACGGCATCACGCCCTTGTGGGTAGCGAAGGACAGGACGGCGTCCTTGATCGACCGGGCGCCCTGGGCACGAGTCGATGACATGCCGTGGAAGGACATCGCCGACGGCAAGGAGATGCTGATCCGAGGCGGGTACCGCCATCTCCAGGTCTGGAAATGCGTACCGAGCAGTGAGCGCCACTGCCTCGTCAGCGAGGGAGCCGGGCACTGTGGCGCGATTCACGCCGACTGGTTCGTACCCGCACTGTGCCTGCCCGAGAAAAAGCCGGTGCACATCGAGGATCTGGTCCTGCAGAGCGCCACGGGCGAGAGCGTTCCGGTCTATGTACCCAACCGCAGGAGCGGTCGTGCGGGTCGCCACATGTGGGTACCGGCCAGCGACCGCGCGCTCTGGGAGGAGATCGTAGGGGAGAAGGCACCCCTCCCTGCGGCTCCGGACCAGGAGGGCGACGATGTGATCACCTTCTCCGAGCAGGAGATCGACCGCACGTGCCGGGCCGGGGAGGAAGGCTGGTTCGTCAGCGACGCCCGGCCACTCCGTGATCTCAACCAGCCGACCGGCGGCTTCACCCTCCCGCGCATGCCTGTCCAGCGCTCCCGCGACCCGATACAGGTCACTCACGTCGAGCGGGTCGCCGCCTCCGCCGCGCTGGGATGCCTGCCCTGGGAACTGGGGCCATGCGCCGGGTGCGGCCAGCTGATGCACAGGTACGGACGGAACGCGGCCATGTACTGCCGCGCCTGTCGTGACGTCCTCAACGGCCGGTAACCGCGAACTGCAACCAAAACTGCAACCACGGAACGACGAAGGCTCCGACCGTGATCCGGTCGGAGCCTTCGTCTGCCCAGGTGGGCGGCTGCGGAGGATACGAGATTCGAACTCGTGAGGGGTTGCCCCCAACACGCTTTCCAAGCGTGCGCCCTAGGCCTCTAGGCGAATCCTCCGCCGGAAACATTACATGACCGAGGGGAGTGCTCGCGAACCCGTTCCGGCGGGCCCGCATCCGTTGCGGTCCGGGGGCCGGGATCGGGTACTGTGGGCGCAGCCCCTCACGCGGCGCTATCTGACTGAACTCCCCCAGGGCCGGAAGGCAGCAAGGGTAGGTCGGCTCTGGCGGGTGCGTGGGGGGCCCTTGCGTTCCCGGGGTGTCCGCGGCCGGGGCCGGTTGTCAGTGGGCGCCTATAACCTCGTATGCGTGTCGTCTCTCGCGCTGTACCGCCGCTATCGCCCGGAGACCTTTGCCGAGGTCATCGGGCAGGAGCATGTCACCGACCCGCTGCAGCAGGCGCTGCGGAACAACCGGGTCAATCACGCGTACCTGTTCAGCGGTCCGCGCGGCTGCGGCAAGACGACCAGCGCGCGGATCCTCGCCCGCTGTCTGAACTGTGAGCAAGGTCCCACGCCGACGCCCTGCGGGGAGTGCCAGTCGTGCCGGGACCTCGCCAGGAACGGGCCCGGTTCGATCGACGTCATCGAGATCGACGCCGCTTCCCACGGTGGCGTGGACGACGCCCGTGAGCTGCGCGAGAAGGCCTTCTTCGGCCCCGCGAGCAGCCGGTACAAGATCTACATCATCGACGAGGCCCACATGGTCACGTCGGCCGGCTTCAACGCGCTGCTGAAGGTCGTCGAGGAGCCTCCGGAGCATCTGAAGTTCATCTTCGCCACCACCGAGCCCGAGAAGGTCATCGGCACCATCCGGTCCCGGACCCATCACTACCCCTTCCGACTGGTCCCGCCCGGCACCCTGCGGGACTACCTCGGCGAGGTGTGCCAGAAGGAGGACATCCCGGTCGAGGAGGGCGTGCTGCCCCTCGTCGTGCGCGCCGGCGCCGGTTCCGTGCGTGACTCCATGTCCGTCATGGACCAGCTCCTCGCCGGTGCCGGGGAAGAGGGTGTGACCTACGCCATGGCCACCTCCCTCCTCGGCTACACCGACGGTTCTCTCCTCGACTCCGTCGTCGAGGCCTTCGCCACCGGTGACGGGGCCGCCGCCTTCGAGGTCGTGGACCGGGTCATCGAGGGCGGCAACGACCCGCGGCGCTTCGTCGCCGACCTGCTGGAGCGGCTGCGGGACCTGGTGATCCTGGCGGCCGTCCCGGACGCCGTGGAGAAGGGGCTCCTCGACGCCCCGGCCGACGTCCTGGAGCGCATGCAGGCCCAGGCCTCCACCTTCGGCGCCGCCGAGCTGAGCCGCGCCGCCGACCTCGTCAACGAGGGCCTGACGGAGATGCGCGGTGCCACCTCGCCCCGCCTCCAGCTGGAACTGATCTGCGCGCGCGTGCTGCTCCCCGCCGCCTACGGAGACGAGCGGTCCGTGATGGCCCGCCTCGACCGTCTCGAACGCGGCGTCCACTTCTCGGGCGGCGCCGGTGCGCCCGCCATGGGGTACGTCCCCGGGCCCGAGGCCCACCCCGCCGGCGCCCTGGCAGCGCCTGGCGGTGCTCCGGTGTCGCCCGCGGGCGCCCCCGTGCCGCCCGGTGGCGGCCCCGCAGCGGCCCGCGCGGCCGTACGCGCGGCCAACGGTCCGGGAGCCGGGGGGCCGCCGGGCGCTGGTGGTCCCGGGGGCGGGGGCGGTCCCGCAGTCGCCGGGCCCGGCGTTGCTGCTCCGGGTGCCGGTGGTCCTGGTACCGCCGGTCCGGGCGCCGGTGGTCCGGGCGTTGGCGGTCCCGGTGCCGCCGGTCCGGGCGTTGGCGGCCCCGGTGCCGGTGGCCCGGCTCCGGCCGCCCCGGCCCCCACGGCCCCCGCTGCCTCCACCTCCCCAGCTCCGGCAGCGCCCGTCCCAGCCTCGCCGACGCCCGCCTCCGCCCCCGCCGACCAGGCCCCGGTGCCGCCGTCCAACGCCCCTGGTGCGCCCGGCGCCTCCGCGGCCCCCGCCGGTGCTGCCACCCCGCCTCCCGCCGCTCCCGGTGCCTGGCCCACTCCCGCTGCCGCCGGAAGCGGCCGGCGCCCCGGTGGCTGGCCCACGGCCGCACCGGCGGGCGGGCAGCAGGGCGGTCAACAGGGCCAGGCCGCCCCCGGCCGGGCGGCCGCTGCGCCGCAGCACCAGGCGGGTGGCCCCGCGCAGACGGCTCCCGCGGTTCCGGCGGCCCCCGCACCGGCTCCGGCGGCAGCCGCCCCCGTCGGCGGCCTGGACCCGCGTGCGCTCTGGCCGAACATCCTGGAGGCCGTCAAGAACCGCCGCCGCTTCACCTGGATCCTGCTCAGCCAGAACGCCCAGGTGACCGGCTTCGACGGCACCACCCTCCAGCTCGGCTTCGTCAACGCCGGCGCCCGGGACAACTTCGCCGGCAGTGGCAGCGAGGACGTGCTGCGGGCGGCGCTGGCCGAGCAGTTCCACGTGCAGTGGAAGATCGAGGCGGTCGTCGACCCGTCCGGCGGCGGTTCCGCACCTCCGTCCACCGGTGGCTTCGGCGGCGGAGGCGGTTACGGCGGCACGTCCGCCGGAAGCGGCGGCTACGGCGCCTCCGCCGCGCCCCGCTCCCCGGCTCCCCAGGCGGCCTCACAGCCGGCCGCACCCGCGCAGTCCGGCCCCGCGGCCGCTCCTGCCGCACCCAGCCCCGCCCCGCGGCCCGCGGCCGCCCCCGAGCCGCCGCCCGTCTCCCTTGAGGACGACATCCCCGAGGACGACGACCCGGACCTCAACGAGTCGGCGCTCTCCGGCTACGAACTGATCGTCAGGGAGCTGGGAGCGACGGTGGTGGAGGAGTTCTCCAACGAATAGGCCGGACGAACAGCGGGACCGGCGGCCGGACCGGCTGTCGGAGGAACAGCCGCAGGACCAGCCGGAGGAGCAGGCCGGAACAGCTCGGGTGTCTTTGGAGGAAAGTCCAGCAAACCCGGGCCCCGGTCTTCGGCGACCTTGCCAGTAGGCTGACCCCGTGAAGGTCCTCGTCATCGGCAGCGGCGCCCGCGAACACGCCCTGTGCCGCTCCCTGTCCCTCGACCCCGACGTCACCGCGCTGCACTGCGCCCCCGGCAACGCCGGCATCGCCGAGGTCGCCGAGCTGCACCCGGTCGACGCGCTCGACGGCAAGGCGGTCGCCGAGCTGGCCGCAGGCCTCGGTGCCGACCTGGTCGTCGTCGGCCCGGAGGCCCCGCTGGTCGCCGGTGTGGCCGACGCCGTGCGCGCGGCGGGCATCCCGGTGTTCGGCCCGTCCAAGGAGGCCGCGCAGCTGGAGGGGTCCAAGGCCTTCGCCAAGGACGTCATGGCGACGGCCGGGGTGCCGACCGCCCGCTCCTATGTGTGCACGACGGCCGAGGAGGTCGCCGAGGCCCTCGACGCCTTCGGCGCCCCGTACGTCGTCAAGGACGACGGTCTCGCCGCCGGCAAGGGTGTCGTCGTCACCGACGACCTGGACGCCGCCAAGGCGCACGCCGCAGCCTGCGAGCGGGTGGTCATCGAGGAGTTCCTCGACGGCCCCGAGGTGTCCCTCTTCGCGATCACCGACGGCGTCACGGTCGTACCCCTCCAGCCCGCCCAGGACTTCAAGCGCGCCCTGGACGGCGACGAGGGTCCGAACACCGGCGGCATGGGCGCGTACTCGCCGCTGCCGTGGGCCGAGCCGAAGCTGGTCGACGAGGTGCTGCAGACGGTCCTGCAGCCGACGGTGGACGAACTGCACCGCCGTGGCACCCCCTTCTCCGGCCTGCTCTACGCGGGCCTGGCGATCACCGGCCGCGGCGTCCGGGTCATCGAGTTCAACGCCCGTTTCGGCGACCCGGAGACCCAGGTCGTGCTGGCCCGGCTGAGGACCCCGCTGGCCGGGCTCCTGATGGCCGCCGCCACCGGCAACCTCGCCGATCTGCCGCCCCTGCGCTGGAGCGAGGACGCGGCCGTCACCGTCGTCGTCGCCTCGCACAACTACCCGGGCACTCCGCGCACCGGCGACCCGATCACCGGTCTGGACGAGGTGGCGGCCGAGGACGCCCCGCACGCGTACGTCCTGCACGCCGGGACGAAGCGGGACGGTGACGCCGTCGTCAGCGCGGGCGGGCGCGTGCTGTCCGTCACCGCCACCGGCAAGGACCTGACCGAGGCGCGCGAGCGGGCGTACCGGGCGGTGGGCCGGATCCGTCTGGAGGGTTCCCAGCACCGCACCGACATCGCCGCGAAGGCGGCGCAGGCAGCCGTCTGAGCCTTCTGACCTGGCCTTCCGCCAGCGCACGACACCAGGGCCCCGGATTCCGAATCCGGGGCCCGATCTTTGCTGTCTGTCACCCACCTCTGACCAAAGCCATTCCATCGAGTGAGCAATGGCCCATACGGCTGACGGGGGCCGAAGCCCCAACTAGGGTGCCGCGCAAGCGTTCCGGCACTTGGCCCACCGGCATTGCGATGTCAGTGCCGGGTGCCACAGTGGGGGAGTGAGCACCACCAGGTCGGCACGGCATCGGCAGCGAGGGGGTGAGGTCCGCACGTGACCGGAATCGGTGCGGAGGCGGGCGCGCAGGCCGCGCGTTCCCGGGCCCTCGCCGTACTGCGGGTCCGGGGCCGCGCGCTGGGCGTGGCCCTGCTGCCCGCGGCTGCCGCGGTGATCCTGCTGACCGGCGTGTCCGCCGGCTATTTCGTCGGCCGGGGCTGGGACGCCGCCCGCTGGGCCGTGGGCGTCCTCGCCGTGCTGGTGCTGCTGGCCGCCGCCGGCATCGCCCTGGTCGTGGCCCGGGCCCGCCCCGCCGTCAGCCCGACGGTGCCCGTCCCGGAGCGGTCCGCCCCGGACCTGTACCGGATGGTGCGCGACCTCGCCGAGCGGCTGGATGTCCCGGCCCCCTCGGCCATAGCGCTCACCCCGGACTGCGACAGCTGGCTGGAGGACCGTACGCACGCGGCCCACGGTCCGCCCCCGCGCCCGGCGCCCGACGAGATAGCGGGCCCGGGCCGCCGCCGGGTCCCGGTGGCTCCGGTACTCGTCATCGGCTCCCCGTTCCTGTGGTGGATGCGCGTCGGCGAGCTGCGCGCGGTCCTCGCCCCGGTCATCGCCGGTACGGGCCCCTCGGCGCACCCGGACATAGCGGCCGCCCGGCGCTTTGTGCGCGGTCTGGACGCGGCGGTCGCGGTCGCCTCGACGCCGGGCCGCTGCCCGCTGGCCCGGGGGGTGTGCGCGGTCCTCGGCTGGGTGGCCCGGCTGCTGCTGCGAGGCTGCCGGGAGCATGCCACGCAGATGGAGCGCGGGGTCGCCGCGGCGGCGGCCGAGCGGGCCCAGACCGTCGACTACGGTGTCAGGATCGTCGCCCAGGAGCAGGTCGGCCTCGCCTACGCCGGCTGGGACCGGCTGCTGACCCGGGTCGCGCTGCCCGCCTGGCGGATGGGCCGCTGGCCGTCCGGGCTGGACGCGGGCGTGGTGGCGGCGCTCACCGAGCTGTCCCGGCGCGACCGCCTGGCCGAGGGCTTCACCTCCCGGCTCGGCGAGCGCCCCGCCTGCGACCTGCTGGAAGAGCCCGGCGCGATGGACGAGGCCGCCTCGCTGCTCGCCGCGCGGCTCTTCCACGGCGGTCCCGCGGAGCCCGGCCCGGACTGGGCGCCGGTGGACTGGCAGGCGTACCCGGAGGAGGTCGTGGACCGCACCTGGCGCGTCGACGCGGCCCGTCTGCACCGCGTCCTGGACTCCCTCGGCGTCCGCCCCTCGCTCGACCCCGCGGCCCCCGACCCCGGCGGCCCCACCCTGGCCCGCGTCCTGGACCACCTCACCGAGCCGGCCGCAGAAGCGGCGGCACCGGGACCCCCGCGGAACGCCGCGCAAGCGGCCGACGGCGAGCACCCCCCACAGGGGCCGCCCGCACCCGCCCACGAAAGCCGCCCGGGCGGTGCCGGCGGCAACCCCAGTCCCGCTGACGGCGACGCCGAGGCGGACGCCTCCCGCGCCGACGCGCCGCGGGCAACCCGCGACGGCGAGGGGGAACCGGCGGCCGAAGCCCCCGGCAGGGAACGCAGCGCCGCCCTCGCCGCCGGTCTCACCGCCGCGTTGGCCCGTGAGGAGTCCGGCGGGTCAGGGGGCGCGACCGCGACCGGCCGGAGCCCCCAGAGCGCCCTGTGGGACGACGACGGGCTGCCGCTGTTCCCGCTGCAGCCCCCGCGCACCCCCCGCGACCTGCTCACCGACCACGTCACGGCGATGGTGTGCTGCGCGGCCGTCGACACCGCCGGCGCGGTTCCCGCCCTGGACTGGCTGGACGGCCCCTCCCTGCTGCTGGGCGGCGAGCGTGCCGCCGATCTCACGCCCAGGGTGCTCAGCCTGGTCGAGGAGGGAGACCCGGGCCCGCTGCGCGACTGGCTGGCCGCGTCCGGGATACGCCCGGAAAAGCCCGTACGGCTCGTTTAACGGGAGCCGTGTCTTCCAGTTCAGGTCAATTCGCAACGAGTAGTGACCGACCCCGTGCGTTATGTGATGTGCTGGGAACGACCACGCACCTGGCAAAGGCGTGCGACATACGACAGCACGGCCGAGCCCGGTGCGTACCACCGAGCACGGCGAGCACCACCGAGACAGGACGACACGGGGGCATGAGGGAGGGGACGGCCATGGCCTCGGACCACATTCGTCGCTGGGAGTCCGGAGCGCTCGCGCACGCCGTCACGGATCCTTTCGGCCAGGGCCCGGTGCCCTGGCTGCGCGGCAGCGAGACGTACTTCGACGACACCGGTCATGTCGTGCCCTGGTACGTCGACCCGAGCCCGCAGCAGCTCACCGGCGGCAGGCCCCGGGTGCCCGCGCCGCGCGCGGGCGGCACCGGCCTCCGCGCGGCCGACGACGTGCACCGCCAGATCAAGGGCTTCACCTCCACCGGCGCGGTCAGGCCCGGCGAGGCGATCGACTTCCACGTCACCGTCGATCCGCCCCAGGAGTTCGGCGTCGACGTCTACCGGATCGGCCACTACGGCGGCGACGGCGCCTCCAAGATCACCACCAGCCCGCGGCTGTCCGGCATCGTCCAGCTCCCGCCGCTGGCCGCGGACCGCACGGTCTCCTGCCACCACTGGTGGCTGTCCTGGCGCCTCCAGGTGCCCTCCCACTGGCACATCGGCGCCTATGTGGCCGTCCTCACCACCGCCGACGGCTACCGCTCCCACGTACCGTTCACGGTCCGCGACGACCACCCCGCCGACCTGCTCCTGCTGCTGCCGGACATCACCTGGCAGGCGTACAACCTGTACCCGGAGGACGGCCGCACCGGCGCCAGCCTCTACCACGCCTGGGACGAGCAGGGCCGGCTGCTCGGCGAGGCCGACGCGGCGACCACGGTCTCCTTCGACCGCCCCTACGCGGGCGCCGGCCTGCCCCTGCACGTCGGGCACGCCTACGACTTCATCCGCTGGGCCGAGCGCTACGGCTACGACCTCGCCTACGCCGAGGCCCGCGACCTGCACGCCGGCCGCGTCGACCCCAGCCGCTACCGGGGCCTGGTCTTCCCCGGCCACGACGAGTACTGGTCGGCACCGATGCGCCGGGCCGTCGAGGACGCCCGCGACCGGGGCACCTCGCTGGTCTTCCTCTCCGCCAACACCATGTACTGGCAGGTGGAGCTGGGCCCGTCCCCGTCCGGCGTACCGGACCGGCTGCTGACCTGCCGCAAGCGCAAGGGCCCCGGAAAGCCGGTGCTGTGGCGCGAGATCGACCGGCCCGAGCAGCAACTGGTCGGCATCCAGTACGCGGGCCGCGTACCCGAACCGCACCCGCTGATCGTGCGCAACGCCGGCCACTGGCTGTGGGAGGCGACGGGCGCGCACGAGGGCGACGAGATCGCGGGCCTGGTGGCGGGCGAGGCCGACCGGTACTTCCCGCGCACCCCGCTGCCCGAGCACGAGGAGCGCATCCTGCTCGCCCACTCCCCGTACACCGACAGCGAGGGCGCCCTGCGCCACCAGGAGACCTCCCTCTACCGGGCCCCCTCCGGCGCCTGGGTCTTCGCCTCCGGCACCTTCGCCTGGTCCCCGGCCCTGGACCGCCCCGGCCATGTGGACCCCCGCATCCAGCGCGCCACGGCGAACCTGCTGGACCGCATCTGCAAACGCGACTGACGACCCCCCGGCCGCGGTGGACCAGCGCATACGGGAGAATCGAGGCACTTGGACAGAACCACGGGGAGGAACCGTGTCCGGATTCGTAGAAAAGCCCGAGCCGATCCAGGTTCCGGGCCTGGTGCACCTGCACACCGGAAAGGTGCGCGAGCTGTACCAGAACGAGGCGGGCGACCTCGTGATGGTCGCCAGCGACCGCATGTCCGCCTACGACTGGGTGCTGCCCACGGAGATCCCCGACAAGGGCCGCGTCCTCACCCAGCTCTCCCTGTGGTGGTTCGACCAGCTGCGCGACCTGGCCGCCAACCATGTGATCAGCACCGAGCTGCCCGAGGGCGCCCCCGCCGACTGGGCGGGCCGCACGCTGGTCTGCAAGTCCCTCAAGATGGTCCCGGTCGAGTGCGTGGCCCGCGGCTACCTCACCGGCTCGGGCCTGCTGGAGTACAACGAGTCCCGTACGGTCTGCGGTCTCGCCCTCCCCGAAGGCCTCGTCGACGGCTCCGAACTCCCCGCCCCGATCTTCACCCCGGCCACCAAGGCCGAGGTCGGCGAGCACGACGAGAACGTCTCCTACGAGGAGGTCGCCCGCCAGATCGGCGCCGAGACCGCCGCCCAGCTGCGCCAGGCCACGCTCGCCGTGTACTCCCGCGCCCGGGACATCGCCCGCGAGCGGGGGATCATCCTGGCCGACACCAAGTTCGAGTTCGGCTTCGACGGGGACTCCCTCGTCCTCGCCGACGAGGTCCTCACCCCGGACTCCTCCCGCTTCTGGCCGGCCGACCAGTGGCAGCCGGGCCGCACTCAGCCGTCGTACGACAAGCAGTTCGTGCGGAACTGGCTGACCTCGGCCGAGTCCGGCTGGGACCGCAGGAGCGAGCAGCCCCCGCCGCCGCTGCCGCAGGAGGTCGTGGCGGCGACCCGGCAGAAGTACGTGGAGGCCTACGAGCGCCTCACGGGCCTGAGCTGGAGCTAGGGGCTGTCGTCACATTCCCGTCTGCCTGGCGGCGCCATGCATGCTCCCCCGCTGCCTCAAGGGCGCGGGAGGTGCCCCCACTCGCCGCACCGGCCGAAAGCCCGAGTACGTCCAGTACGAGGACTTCCGGCCGGCGCACCGAGAGCACGCACCGGACGCCGCTCCTTGACGGGCGAACGCTGCCTGCCGGGGCACTGGCGACACGAAAAGACCCCGGTCCAGTGGACCGGGGTCTTTCTCCCGAGCGGACGACGAGGCTCGAACTCGCGACCTCAACCTTGGCAAGGTTGCGCTCTACCAACTGAGCTACGTCCGCGTTGCGCCGTGGCGCGAGAGCAACTATACCCAACCTCGCTCCCGTGCGAGACGCACTGCCGCATGACGGTTTTCCGCACCGAGCTTCGTGACGGCCGAGGAGAGGTAGTTCCGCACGGTCCCCGGGGACAGCGCGGCCCGCTCGGCGATCTCCGCGACCGGTGCTCCGTCGGCCGCCAGCTCCAGCACCTCGGCCTCCCGCGCGGTCAGCGGGGAGTCCCCGGCGGAGATCGCGTCGGCGGCCAACTCCGGGTCGACGTAACGGTTTCCGGCGTGCACGGTCCGGATGATCTCGGCGAGCCGCTGCGCGCTGACCGTCTTCGGGACGAATCCCCGCACACCGGCCGCGAGTGCCCGCTTCAGATGGCCGGGCCGCCCGTGACCGGTGACGATCAGCACCCGGCAGCCGGGCAGTTCGGCCCGCAGGGATGTGGCGACCTTCACACCGTCGGCGCCCGGCATCTGGAGATCCAGCACGGCGACATCGGGTGCGTGGGCGCGCGCCATCGCCAGCGCCTCGGGTCCGCTGGCGGCCTCCGCGACGACGAGGAGATCGTCCTCCAGCGCCAGCAGTGCGGCCAGCGCGCCACGGATCAGATGCTCGTCGTCCGCGAGCAACAGCCGTACCGGGGTGCTCATGACGTGACTTCACTCACTTCCTGTGTCAGTGGCACCTCTGCCACCAGCCGGAACCGTGACTCCGGGACCGCGCCCGCCTCCAGGGTGCCGCCGACGGCCGCGAGCCGTTCCCGCAGCCCGGCGAGCCCGGAACCCCCACCCCCGTGCGGGGTTCCGGGCAGCCCGTCGTTCTCCACCGTCAGCACCACACGCCCCTCAAGCACCCGCAGGCACAGCGTGCAGCGTCCGGCGTCCCCGTGCCGCAGTACGTTGGTGGTCGCCTCGCGCACCACCCAGCCGAGCGCGGACTGCACCTCGCCGGGCAGCCCCGCGGTCTCGGCGCTGACCTCGCAGTCGATCCCGGCCGCCGTCAACACGCCCTGAGCACCCGCGAGTTCGGCCGCGAGATCGGCCTCCCGGTAGCCGCGTACGACGGCCCGCACCTCCCGCTGGGACTCCTGCGCGATGCGCTGCACCTCGATCATCTGCTCCACGGCCTCCGGCCGCCCGCGCCGGGCGAGTTGGGCGGCCAGCTCGCTCTTGAGCGAGATCACCGACAGGTTCCGGCCCAGCACGTCGTGCAGATCCCGCCCGAACCGCAGCCTCTCCTCGGCGACGGCGAGCCGGGCCTCGATCTCCCGCGCCCGTTCGGCCTCCCAGAGCACGGACAGGGTCCAGGCGCCGCAGCGCCCGGTGATCAGGGAGAAGCCGGTGGCGAAGGCGGTCACGGTGCCGGTGGCGACCACCCCGAGACCGGTGGGACGCGGGACGGCGAAGACGGTCGTGATCAGCACCGAGAGGGACCCGAACCGGGCCAGGAAGCGCCGCATCGGCACGGTGAGCGCATACAGCATCCCGAAGGTGGTGAGCACCGCCCCGAGGGCGAGCCGGGCGGTGGACGGATCGGTCCCGCCGACGGCGTGGAGCGCCGCGGTCAGCGCGACCGCCAGGCCGAGGAGGACGGCGGCGCCCCGCTGGGCGGCCGGCCGGAGTGCGGCACGCCCGAGATAGTGGTCGAGCGCGGGCCGCATCAGCCGGCAAGCGGCCGCGCACTGCAGCAGGTTCACGGCGACGAGCAGCCCGGCGAGGACCATCGCCGCCACGGACCGCCGGTGCAGCCCGCCGACGAGGGGAAGCAGCAGCCAGCAGAGCGGAAACACCCAGATGCTGGTGTACCAGGTGATCAGGCTCTGCAACTCGACGCGTTCCGCCTTGCTGCGCCGCCCCCAGTGCCGCTGCTGCCATCCTCGTATCCGGCCCACCATGCGCCCGTCCCCTCGTCCCCCGTCGCTTCCGCACTCAGCGCCGCGGTTCCCAGCGGAACCGCCGTCGTACAGCAAACACCGTGATGAAGACCCAGGCCAACGCGGTCGCGAGGGCGCCGAGTGCCTCGCCGGTGCTCAACTGCCCCGTCCAGCCGCCGCGGACGAGCCGGATCGCCGGGGACAGCGGGAGCAGGTCGCAGACGGTGGCCAGCTTGTCCGGCAGGAGCTCCGTGGGGAACGTGATCCCGGAGCCGATCATCGACAGCAACATCAGCGGCAGCGCGGTGACCTGGCCGCTCTCCACGGTCCGGGTGAAGGACGCGGTGAGCGCGGCGAGCGCGGCACTGACCAGGTATCCGGCCAGCAGCCCGGGCAACAGCAGATACGGCGCCCTGGGCGTGCCGGTGTGCAGCAGGGCCACGCAGCCGACGCACAGCACCAGCGCCTGGGCGAGCCCGATGCCGAGCGCGGGCAGGGCGGTGCCGGTGAGGATCTCGGCGTCGGAGAGCTCGCCGGTGCGCAGCCGCTTGAGGACGAGTTCCTCGCGGCGGGCGACGTAGGCGTTCACCAGCGAGGTGTACACGGCGAAGAGGAAGGAGAAGCCGATGGCGGCCGTCAGCAGGGTGGCGCCGATGGTCAGTCCCCGCTTCTCCAGGTCCAGCTGATCGAAGGCCGGCCGCATGCTGAACGGCACCACCAGCGGCGCCGCGAGCGCGGTGAACACGACACCGCGGTTACGGCCGAGCAGGGCGAGCTCCGCCCGTCCCAGCGCCGCCAGCCGCCGGCCCACACCGGGCCGCCCCGCCACCCGGACACCACTCATCTCCCGCCCCTCCTTCTCGCTCCCACCACGGCTTCCGGCGCCGTCGCACGCGGCGCCCCCATCCCGGCGTACGGCGTCCCCCCGCGCTCCGTTTCCACCTCGCGGCCCGTCCTTGCCACCGCCTGCACCGCCGACCCGCGCTCCGGCTGCGGCTCCCGGTCCCGCGGTGCCTTCGGCGCCGACCGGTGCTCCGGCTTCGGCAGCGCAGCCCCGTGTCTCCGTTGCGGTGCCGCTCACCCCGCCGTGCCTCCTTGTGCGCGTCTCGGGCCCGTTCACGCCGCCGCCTCCTGGGCGTGCTCGCGGGCGATCCCCAGGAACGCCTCCTCCAGTGACGCCGAGCGCATGTCCAGGGCGCGCAGTTCGACGCCGGTCCGCTCGGCCCAGGTCAGGACGCCGGTCGCGGTGCGCTGCAGCTGGGTCGTCCGCAGCCGTACGACCCGTCCGTCGCTCTCGTGGTCGCAGACGCCGAGGTCGGCCAGGGGAGGCAGGTCGCCGAGGAAGTAGCCGTCGGGGAGTTCGAAGGTCATCCGGGACGGCCGGCCGGCGGTGACCTCGGCCGGGGTTCCGGAGGCCGCGATCCGGCCCCCGTGCAGGATGGCGAGCCGGTCGGCGAGACCCTCGGCCTCCTCCAGGTAGTGCGTGGTGAGCAGCACGGTCGTGCCCGCGTCGCGCAGCCTGCGCACCAACTCCCAGGTGTCCCGGCGGCCTTCCGCGTCGAGCCCGGTCGTCGGCTCGTCGAGGAAGAGCACCTCGGGATCGCCGAGCAGGGCGAGCGCCAGGTCGAGCCGCCGCCGCTCACCGCCGGAGAGCTGTTTGACCCGCACCCGGTGTTTGCCGGCCAGCCCGACCAGCTCCAGCACCTCGGCCTCCGGCCGTGCCCCGCTCGTGCACCCCGCCCACATCCTGGCGGTCTCGGCGACGGTCAGTTCGGCCGGGAAGCCGCCCTCCTGGAGCATCACGCCGGTGCGGGGGCGTACGGCCGCCCGCTCCCGGTAGGGATCGTGGCCGAGGATGCGCACCCGGCCCCCGGCGGGTGCCGCGAGGCCCTCCAGCAGTTCGACCGTCGACGTCTTGCCCGCCCCGTTGGTGCCGAGCAGGGCGAAGACCTCCCCGCGGGCCACGGTGAAACTGATTCCGCGTACGGCCTCGAACCCGCCCCCGTAGACGCGCCTGAGGTCGGTGACCTCAATCACGTGTTCGTGTTCGTCGTAGTGCATGAAGCCAGCGTCCCGGCGCCCGGGCCGGGGTGGCAGTGCGCGCTGTCATCGCTCGGCATGACAAATGTCAGAGGCGCCCGCGCACAAAAAACCCCGGTCGCGATGACCGGGGTTTTCCCTGGAGCGGACGACGAGGCTCGAACTCGCGACCTCAACCTTGGCAAGGTTGCGCTCTACCAACTGAGCTACGTCCGCACTGCTCCCGACCGGCTCCCACCGATCGGTGCGAGCACCAGCCTACCTGATCCACACAAGTGGTTGTGACCGGTGCCAGAGCGGGTGACAGGAATCGCACACTGCGCCTTCCCC
This sequence comes from Streptomyces sp. NPDC001851, assembly GCF_040297165.1. Classification (NCBI taxonomy): domain Bacteria; kingdom Bacillati; phylum Actinomycetota; class Actinomycetes; order Kitasatosporales; family Streptomycetaceae; genus Streptomyces; species Streptomyces sp. NPDC001851. The sequence continues at coordinate 65,606 of NZ_JBEOYR010000026.1, forward strand.
CTGGAAGGGGGATGTTCTGCTACTGAACTACACCCGCACGATCCTCGGGGCTTTGGCCCTTTCGGCCTCGCCCCTCGGCGTGCTCCAGACATTAGCTGATCAACAGGGGGGTTGCGCAAGTCGGCTCCCCCCGGTCGCCCGGTATGCCCGGGCGCACAGCCCTCAGGGTCCGCTGACGGGCCCTGAGGGCTGCCCCTTCGCGGGCTTCACTGCGCGGCGCTGAAGGCCTCGTAGACCTTCTTGGGGATGCGTCCGCGGGCCGGGACGTCCATCTTGTTGGCCTGGGCCCAGGCGCGGACGGCCGCCGGGTCGGGGGCGACCTCCGTCTGCTTGTACGCCTTGCCGGAGCGCGACCGCTTGCGGCCCGCCTCGACGTAGGGCGCGAGCGCCTTGCGCAGTTTCTTGGCGTTGGTTTCGTTCAGGTCGATCTCGTACGACTTGCCGTCGAGTCCGAAGGCGATCGTTTCCGCCGCTTCCGAGCCGTCGATGTCGTCAAAGAGCGTGACCACGACCTTTTGCGCCACGAATATCGGTCCCTTCGTGCGGCACGTCGATACAGCTCAACAGCGATGACGTGCCGAGTATCGGCTATTGCCAATTCATTTGTACAGTGCCTGGCAATGCAAAGTGAAGCCCGACTAAATCCGCCCGCGTGTCCGAACACAATAGGCAGACGGGGCGGACTGTCGAACTTTCCCAGAACTTTTCACGGTGGTCCGGCTTCGACACCCGATCGTGATCCGCCTCACGTAGTTTCCTACAACTCTACTCGCGTAGAAATTTTGTGCGGGTAGTCTGAAGGAACCTGCTCAGCACCACACACCGGGAGTGCCAGTGGCACGCGTCGTAGTCGACGTCATGCTCAAGCCGGAGATCCTCGACCCCCAGGGCCAGGCGGTCCAGCGTGCGCTGCCGCGTCTGGGTTTCGAAGGGATCTCGGACGTACGTCAGGGAAAGCGTTTCGAACTGGAAGTTGACGGGCCCGTTGACGAGGCCGCGCTCGCCCGCATCCACGATCTTGCGGAATCCTTCCTCGCCAACACGGTGATCGAGGACTTCACCGTCAAGGTGGAAGAAGTCGCGGAGGCGGCGAAGTGACCGCTCGTATTGGCGTCGTCACTTTCCCGGGCAGCCTCGACGACCGGGACACCCAGCGCGCGATCCGCCTCGCGGGCGCCGAACCGGTCGCCCTGTGGCACAAGGACAAGGACCTCAAGCAGGTCGACGCCGTGGTCCTCCCCGGCGGTTTCTCCTACGGCGACTATCTGCGGGCCGGGGCCATCTCCCGGTTCTCGCCGGTGATGGAGCCCGTCATCGAGCAGGCGAAGGCCGGCCTGCCGGTCCTCGGCATCTGCAACGGCTTCCAGGTCCTCACCGAGGCCCACCTCCTCCCGGGCGCGATGCTCGGCAACGACCACCTCCACTTCATCTGCCGCGACCAGAAGCTGCGGGTGGAGAACGCGGGGACGTCCTGGACCGGCGACTACCGCCAGGGCCAGGAGATCCACATCCCGCTGAAGAACATGGACGGCCGGTACGTCGCCGACGAGTACACGCTCGACAAGCTGGAGGCCGAGGGCCGGGTCGTCTTCCGGTACCTGGACTTCAACCCCAACGGCTCGCTGCGGGACATTGCCGGCATCACCAACGAGGCCGGGAACGTCGTAGGCCTCATGCCGCACCCCGAGCACGCCGTGGAGCCGCTCATCGGCACGGGCCGCACCGACGGTCTCCCCTTCTTCACCTCGATCCTCAAGAAGCTGGTCAACGCATGAGCCGGACGCCTCTGGACACGGTCGAGCACGCGGCCGCGACCCCCGACGTCGAGCTGCCCTGGGCCGAACTCGGCCTGAAGAAGGACGAGTACGAGCGCGTGGTCGAGATCCTCGGCCGCCGGCCCACCGGTGCCGAACTCGCCATGTACTCCGTCATGTGGTCCGAGCACTGCTCGTACAAGTCCTCCAAGGTCCACCTGCGCCAGTTCGGCGAGAAGGCACCGCAGAGCGACGCGCTGCTGGTGGGCATCGGCGAGAACGCGGGTGTCGTCGACGTCGGCCAGGGTTACGCGGTCACCTTCAAGGTCGAGTCGCACAACCACCCGTCGTACGTCGAGCCCTACCAGGGCGCGGCCACCGGCGTCGGCGGCATCGTCCGCGACATCATCGCGATGGGTGCGCGGCCGGTGGCCGTGGTCGACCCCCTGCGCTTCGGCGCCGCCGACCACCCCGACACCAAGCGCGTCCTGCCCGGCGTGGTCGCGGGCATCGGCGGCTACGGCAACTGCCTGGGCCTGCCCAACATCGGCGGCGAGGTCGTCTTCGACGCCTGCTACCAGGGAAACCCGCTGGTCAACGCCGGTGCCATCGGCGTGATGCGACACGAGGACATCCACCTCGCGAAGGCGTCCGGCGCGGGCAACAAGGTCATCCTCTACGGCGCCCGGACCGGCGGCGACGGCATCGGCGGCGCGTCGATCCTGGCGAGCGAGACCTTCGACGACGCCAAGCCCTCCAAGCGCCCGGCGGTCCAGGTCGGCGACCCCTTCCAGGAGAAGCTCCTCATCGAGTGCACCCTGGAGGCCTTCCGGGAGAAGCTGGTCGTCGGCATCCAGGACCTGGGCGCCGCGGGCCTGTCCTGCGCCACGTCCGAGCTGGCGTCCAACGGCTCCGGCGGTATGCGCGTGACGCTGGACGACGTCCCCCTGCGCGACTCGACCCTGTCTCCTGAGGAGATCCTCATGAGCGAGTCGCAGGAACGCATGTGCGCGGTCGTGGAGCCGGAGAAGGTCGACCGCTTCCTGGAGATCTGCGCCAAGTGGGACGTGATCGCCACGGTCATCGGTGAGGTGACGGACGGCGACCGCCTGGAGATCTACTGGCACGGCGGCAAGATCGTCGACGTCGACCCGCGCACGGTCGCCCACGAGGGCCCGGTGTACGAGCGCCCGTACGCGCGCCCGTCCTGGCAGGACGCCCTGCAGGCGGACGACGCGAACAAGCTGCCGAGGCCGTCGTCGAGCGAGGAGCTGAAGGACCAGGTCCTGAAGCTGGTCGGTTCCCCCAACCAGGCGTCCAAGAAGTGGATCACGTCCCAGTACGACCACTTCGTGCAGGGCAACACCGTCCTCGCCCAGCCGGAGGACTCCGGCATGATCCGCATCGACGAGGAGACCGGCCTCGGCGTCGCCATCGCGACCGACGGCAACGGCCGCTACGCCAAGCTCGACCCGTACACGGGCGCGCAGCTGGCCCTGGCGGAGGCGTACCGGAACGTGGCGACGACGGGCGCGAAGCCGCTCGCGGTGTCGGACTGCCTGAACTTCGGCTCACCGGAGGACCCGGCGGTCATGTGGCAGTTCGCGGAGGCCGTGCGCGGCCTGGCGGACGCCTGCCAGCAGCTGGGCACCCCGGTGACCGGCGGCAACGTCTCCCTCTACAACCAGACGGGCGAGGCGGCGATCCATCCGACGCCGGTCGTGGCGGTCCTGGGCGTGATCGACGACGTCGCCCGCCGCACGCCGGTCGCCTTCCAGGAGGAGGGCCAGCTGATCTACCTCCTCGGTGACACCCGTGAGGAGTTCGGCGGCTCGGCGTGGTCCCAGGTGATCCACGACCACCTCGGCGGCCTGCCCCCGGCCGTGGACCTGGAGCGGGAGCGCCTGCTGGCCGAGATCCTGGTCTCCGCCTCCCGCGACGGCATGATCGACTCCGCGCACGACCTGTCCGACGGCGGTCTGATCCAGGCGGTCGTGGAGTCCGCGCTGCTCGGCGGCAAGGGCGCGCGTCTGGTCGTACCCGACGGCCTCGACGCCTTCACCTTCCTCCTCTCCGAGTCGGCCGGCCGCGCGATCGTCGCCGTCCCGCGCTCGGAGGAGGTCCGCTTCAACGACATGTGCGGTGCGCGGGGCCTGCCGGCCACCCGGATCGGTGTCGTGGACGGCACGGCCGTGGAGATCCAGGGCGAGTTCACGCTCACGCTGGAGGAGCTCCGGAAGGCACACGAGGAGACGATCCCGGCGCTGCTGGCGTAGCCACGTGGGTGAAGCCCCCGCCCGGATTGGCGTCCCCGGGCGGGGGCTTCTCGTCTCGTCGGACGTCAGCGGACCGGGGTGGGCGCTTTCGGAGCGGCCCCTCGCCTTCGCACCGGCGGCCTGGGCGAATCTCCTGGACGGCGTTCGCAAGTGACCGTGGGGCCGCCCGCTTCTCCGGCCAGTGTCGGGCTTCCGCGAGCCGCGTCAAGGGCGCTGCGCGTCGCCTCCGGCGATGGCCCTCCGGGCCACCCTTGACCCACCTCGCTCCAGCCCGCGGAAGAAGCGAGCGAGCGGCCCGGAAAGGCGGTGCCCCAGCCGGCGTCGCCCCCCGAGTCGGCTGCGTCCACGCCGTCACCGCCGGAGCGCGGTCGCGCCTCGCCCGCACGCCGGGCGGTTTGGCGGCGAACGGGCGGTGGCTGGTACGCGTTCGCGCCTTGCGCGCAGGCCGGGCGGTTTGGCGGCGAACGGGCGGTGGCTGGTACGCGGTCGCGGGGTGGCGGCACGCCGGGTGGGTCTAGCGGCTTGCGGCCGGTGGGTGGTGGGACGCGCTCGCGCAGCGGTGGCAGGCCGGGTGGGCGGGGCGCGCCCTCACTGCCCCGTTCGCCGAGCCGCTCCAGGCTGATTGGCACATTCGTCCCAAGCGGTCGAGGTGATGGGATGCTCTGGGCCAGCTGGGGAGCCCGGGGGTCGGCTGGGCGTGGCCCAAATCTGCCAATTACCACCGGCGCCGGGGGCCCTGTGGCAGGTGAGGCGCCTGTGGCCTCCCGTATCCCTCGCTGGCTCTGCGGCAGACCTCCGCTTCCCGTGTGGCAGCCCTCCGTCGGCCCTCCCAACCCCGGTGACCTTCCGGGCGCGCCCGGACTCCCGAGCCCGCCCTCCCACCGGCGGTATGCCGCTGAACCGGCCCGGCGTGCCGCCACTGCCCGGCCGCGCCGCTCTCCACCGGCGGTGAGCCGCTTGGCTCGCCCGGCGTGCCGCCACTGCGCGGCCGCGCCCCCCAACCCAGGGCGCCAACGCAGCTGACCCAAGGGGCCGGTACCGGTGAGGCGGCCACTTTGTCTGGGCTGCTCGCTCGCTTCTTCCCCGGGCTGGAGTGAGGTGGGTCAAGGGTGGCCCGGAGGGCCATCGCCGAAGGCGACGCGCAGCGCCCTTGACGCGGCTCGCGGAAGCCCGACACTGGCGAAGAAGCGGGCGGCCCCACGGTCACTTCGCACCAAGGGGAGTGCATCCCGGCCCTTGGCCGGCTCTGGCACCGGCTCTGGCACCGGCTCCGCGCGCGGCACTCACTCATTCACTCACCGCGCTCCCATCCCCACTTCCACCCCGGCGCGCTTCTCCCCTCGCGTCAGCCGGGGCTTCGGTAGGCGTAGGGCGAGGAGTAGGCACAGCGCCATCAGTGCCGCCCCACACAGGAAGACCACGTCCAGTGCGGAGACGTACGCCGTCACGCCCGTCGCGCGGTCCGCTCCGTGCAGGGCGGCGAGGGAGCCGACGTCGCCGGGGCCGTCGTAGAGGCGGCTGAGGAGGGTGCCGAAGAGGGTGGCGCCCAGGGCTCCGCCGAGGGTCTGGAAGAAGCGGATCGCGGTGGTGGCGACGCCGAGCTGGTGGCGCGGTGCCTCCTGCTGCACCAACTGGATGAGCTGGCCGAGGAGTTGGCCGAAGCCGAGGCCGATGAGGAGCATCGCCGCCCGCAGCTGCCATACGGAGGTGTGGGTGCCGGTCGTGGCCAGCAGTAGGTAGGCGGCCGTGCCGACCAGGGATCCGCTGACCACGAACGTTCGCTCGGACCAGCCGCGGGCGGTGAGCCGCCCGGTGGCGAGGCCTACCGCCATGATGCCCGCCGCCATGGGAATCAGATACAGGCCTGCGGAGGAGCTGGTGGTGCCGCGGACGAGCTGGAGGTAGACCAGGACGCAGTAGATCGCGCCCGTCATCGCCGCGCCCATCAGACCCTGGATCGCGAAGCCCAGGCGCAGTTCGCGGATGCGGAACAGTGCGGGCGGCAGGATGGGCTCGGCGGCGGTGAACTGGCGGCGCAGGAAGAGTCCGAGGGTGGCGGCGGAGGCCAGGGTGAGGCCGATGATCTGGGGGGACGTCCAGGCGTACTGTTTGCCGCCCCACTCGGTGACCAGCAGCAGGGCGGTGGAGAAGGCCGCGGCGAGGGCGGCGCCGGTGAAGTCGATCGCTCGGCCGGTGGTGGGCCGGGGGAGCTTCAGTACGACCGCCCCGGTGGCCAGGGCGGCGATGCCGAGGGGCAGGTTGACGTAGAACGCCCAGCGCCAGCTCGTGTGGTCGGCGAGCAAGCCGCCGACCCAGGGCCCCACGGCGATGCCGCCGCCCGCGACGATCCCGCCGGTGCCCGCGCCCTTGGTGTTGTTCCGGCCGGGTGCTGCGAGTTGGGCTATCACGACCATCGTCACGCTCATCAGCCCGCCCGCGCCGACGCCCTGCACGGCCCGGGACGCGATCAGCCAGCCGATCGACGGGGCGGCGCCGCACAGCGCCGAGCCGCTCAGGAAGGCGCCGAGCGCGCCGAGGAAGACCGGCTTGGCGCCGAGGGTGTCGCACAGTCTGCCGTAGAGCGGGAGCATCGCGGCCGAGGCCAGTGAGAAGGCGCTGAGCAGCCAGGGGATCTTGTCGATCCCGTGGCCGGGGTCTAGGTCCCGGACGATCGGAACGGTGACGGCGGACACGATCTGGGTGTCCAGGACGGCCAGGACGATCGTGATCAGGCAGACGAACAGGCCGATCTTGCGCTGTGTCTCGGTCATGGGCAGCACCATGCCCGGTATTCATGGACTCAGTCAATGTTTTATCCAGGATGATATTTATGCCAGAGATAAATTTCGCCTTGGTAAGCTGTCCGCATGGCTGAGGCGATGGGTCTGCGCGAGCGGAAGAAGCAGCAGACGGCGATGCGGATCTACCGGGTGGCGGTCGGACTGTTCGCCGAGCGGGGCTTCGACAACGTCTCCGTCCAGGAGATCGCCGACGCCGCCGAGGTGTCGAAGATGACCGTCTTCAACTACTTCGGCAGCAAGGAGGAACTGGTCTTCAAGCCGATGGTGGAGCACTTCTCCGACGCCGCCCGGGCCGTGCGCGACCGTGCGCCCGGCGAGTCCGCGGTGGCGGCCGTGCGCCGGCAGTTCCTGGAGATGGTGGAGCGGCGCGATCCCGCGGTCGGCCTGCACGGCGAGCCGTTCGCCCGCCGGATCCGCGCGGTCATCATGGCCACGCCGGTCCTGCGGGAACGCGCCTTCGTCGAGTCCGAGAAGGGCGGCCGCGAACTGGCCGACCTGCTCACCGAGGAGACCGGCGACGCCACTCTGGCCCTGATCACCGCCGCCACGCTCACCGCCGCCCGCAACGCCCTGATCGAGGAGCACCACCGCCGGATCGATGCCGGCGAGACCGTCGACCAGGTGGCCGCCGACGCCGCCGAGCGTGCCCGGCACGCCTTCGGACTGGTCGAAAACGGCCTGAAGGACTACGCCGTCAAGGCATAGGCTCACCGCCATGCCACCGGCCAAGAAGCGCGCCCGCAGCTATGACCCGGCCAGGACCCGCGCCGCGGTCCTCGCCCAGTTCGGACATGTCCGGGAGGCCGTTGGCGGCCTGACCCAGGAGCAGCTCGCGCTGCCCACCCGGCTCGGCGAGTGGACCGTGCGGGACCTGGCGGCACACGTGACGATGGCCGTGGAGACCGTCAGCCGCAATATCGAGCGCGAGGAGCCGGCCAAGCCCGAGCTGACCCTGCTGCAGTGGCCCTTCGCCACCGCCGAACGCGCCGCGGACATCTCCGACGGCACCCGGCGCCTCGCCGAGGACAACCCCGACCTCGACGCCCTCTACGCGCGCACCGGGGAACGCCTCCGGCAGAAGCTGGCGGACACCCCGGGCACCCGGCTGCTGGCGGCCCGCACCGGCGCGATGGTCCTCGACGACTACCTGGTCACCCGCACCGTGGAACTCGTCGTCCACACCGACGACCTGAACGCCGCCGTGCCCGGCCTGGACGTGCCGTACGACCGTCAGGCCCTGGCCGCCGCCACCCGGCTGCTCGCCGACGCCCTCGCCGTCAAGGCGCCCGGCGGCTCCACCGAGGTGCGCGTGCCACCGTACGCCGTGGTGCAGTGCGTCGAAGGGCCCCGGCACACCCGTGGTACGCCGCCCAACGTGGTCGAGACCGACCCGCTGACCTGGCTCCGGCTCGCCACCGGGCGCCTGGCCTGGAAGGACGCCCTTGAGGAGGCCAAGGTGAGCGCCAGCGGGGAGCGGGCGGACATCGGGGGACTGCTGCCGGTCATGTCGTAGCGGCCGGTCATGTCGTAGAGGCCGCTCAGGTCGTAGAGCCGGAGGCGGAACCGGTGTCGTAGAGCCGGAGGCGGAACCGGTCGTACCGCTGGTCCGTCGAACCCGTATGAACCGGTACAAGCAGCGCATGACCCTGACGGCGGCCGCCGTGTTCGTCCCGCTCACGGTGGCCTGTGGCATCGGAAAGGCGGACAGTGGTCCGGTGGGCCTCCAGCAGTCACCGGTGACCGGCATCGAATGGCGGGTCGACAGCCTCACCGTCGGCGGCACGGCCCGGCACGCGCCCGCCGTCGCCCGCCTCCGCATCGACGAGGACGGCAGGGCGGCCGGCAACCTGGGCTGCAACCAGTTCAGCGCCCGGGCCACCGTGCACGGCGACCGGATCACCCTCGGTGACCTGCGCACGACCAGGATGGCCTGTTCCCCGGAGCGCATGGACTTCGAGCGCGCCCTCGCCCGCGCGCTCACCACCGGCACCCTCGTCGCCAAGACCGACGACGGCACGCTGACGCTCACCGACGGCGACGGCGACCGCATCCACCTCAGCCGCAGCGCGCCCGAATGATGTGCGACGCCTCACTCGCGCATCGGGCGAAAAGCATCGGAGACCGCCGCGGGGCAGGCTCCCGATGGTCGCGCAGGCACCAAAGGCACCGCGTTGACCTGCGAAGACGCGGAAACCGACAAGGTGATCGCGCCCGCTGCAACGGTCAGGGCCACGTATCCCCAATTCGGACCAGTGGTCGACCTCGCCTACACTCGGTGGCGTGCCACGTGGTGACGGTCGACTCAATCACGATCTGCTTCCCGGCGAGAAGGGCCCCCAGGACGCTTGCGGCGTCTTCGGTGTCTGGGCTCCGGGTGAAGAGGTCGCAAAGCTCACGTACTTCGGGCTCTACGCCCTCCAGCACCGGGGTCAGGAATCCGCGGGAATCGCGGTCAGCAACGGCTCCCAGATCCTCGTCTTCAAGGACATGGGCCTGGTCTCCCAGGTCTTCGACGAGACCTCGCTCGGTTCCCTCCAGGGTCATATCGCGGTCGGACACGCCCGCTACTCGACCACCGGCGCCTCCGTGTGGGAGAACGCCCAGCCGACGTTCCGCGCCACCGCGCACGGCTCGATCGCGCTCGGCCACAACGGCAACCTGGTCAACACGGCGCAGCTCGCCGAGATGGTCGCCGAGCTGCCGAACGACAACAACAGCCGCTCCACCCGGGTCGCGGCGACCAACGACACCGACCTGCTGACGGCGCTGCTCGCCGCCCAGGTCGACGAGGACGGCAAGCCGCTCACCATCGAGCAGGCCGCCCACCAGGTCCTGCCGAAGGTGCGGGGCGCCTTCTCGCTCGTCTTCATGGACGAGGGCACCCTCTACGCCGCCCGTGACCCGCAGGGCATCCGCCCGCTGGTCCTCGGCCGCCTGGAGCGCGGCTGGGTGGTCGCCTCCGAGTCCGCCGCCCTCGACATCTGCGGCGCCAGCTTCGTGCGCGAGATCGAGCCGGGCGAGTTCGTCGCCATCGACGAGAACGGCCTGCGCAGCTCCCGATTCGCAGAAGCGAAGCCCAAGGGCTGTGTCTTCGAGTATGTGTACCTGGCCCGCCCGGACACCGACATCGCCGGCCGGAACGTGTACCTCTCCCGTGTGGAGATGGGGCGTCGGCTCGCCAAGGAAGCGCCCGTCGAGGCCGACCTCGTCATAGCGACCCCGGAATCCGGCACCCCGGCCGCCATCGGCTACGCGGAGGCCTCCGGCATCCCCTTCGGCGCGGGTCTCGTGAAGAACGCGTACGTCGGCCGTACGTTCATCCAGCCGTCCCAGACCATCCGCCAGCTGGGTATCCGCCTGAAGCTGAACCCGCTGAAGGAAGTCATCAAGGGCAAGCGCCTGGTCGTCGTCGACGACTCGATCGTGCGCGGCAACACCCAGCGGGCCCTGGTGCGGATGCTGCGGGAGGCCGGCGCGGCGGAGGTCCACATCCGGATCTCCTCTCCCCCCGTGAAGTGGCCCTGCTTCTTCGGCATCGACTTCGCCACGCGCGCGGAACTGATCGCCAACGGCATGACCATCGAGGAGATCGGCACCAGCCTCGGCGCCGACTCGCTCGCCTACATCTCCATCGACGGCATGATCGAGGCGACCACCATCGCCAAGCCGAACCTGTGCCGCGCCTGCTTCGACGGCGAGTACCCGATGGAGCTGCCGGACCCGGAGCTGCTCGGCAAGCAGCTGCTGGAGACCGAGCTGGCGGCCGGTCCCGCCGCCACGGCCGCGGCCGACGCGATCCGCCGCCCGTAACACCCTGCAGTACGACACGAAAGCTCTCACAGTCATGTCTGAGAACACTGGTGCCAGCTACGCAGCGGCGGGCGTCGACATCGAGGCGGGCGACCGCGCCGTGGAACTCATGAAGGAGTGGGTGAAGAAGACCCAGCGCCCCGAGGTCCTCGGCGGCCTCGGCGGCTTCGCCGGGCTCTTCGACGCCTCCGCCCTCAAGCGCTACGAGCGCCCGCTGCTCGCCTCCGCCACGGACGGCGTCGGCACGAAGGTCGACATCGCGCGCCGTATGGGCGTCTACGACACCATCGGCCACGACCTGGTCGCCATGGTCATGGACGACATCGTGGTGTGCGGCGCCGAGCCGCTGTTCATGACCGACTACATCTGCGTCGGCAAGGTCCACCCCGAGCGTGTCGCCGCCATCGTGAAGGGCATCGCGGAGGGCTGTGTGCTCGCCGGGTGCGCCCTGGTGGGCGGTGAGACGGCCGAGCACCCGGGCCTGCTGGGCGAGGACGACTTCGACGTCGCCGGCGCCGGTACGGGCGTTGTGGAGGCCGACCGGCTGCTCGGCGCGGATCGCATCCGCAAGGGTGACGCGGTGATCGCCATGGCGTCCTCCGGGCTTCACTCCAACGGGTACTCCCTGGTCCGCCACGTCCTGCTGAACACGGCGGGCCTGGCCCTGGAGACGGAGATCGCGGAGCTCGGCCGCACCCTGGGCGAGGAACTGCTGGAGCCCACGAAGATCTACTCGCTGGACTGCCTCGCCCTGACCCGCACCACGGATGTGCACGCCTTCTCGCACATCACCGGCGGCGGACTCGCGGCCAACCTGGCCCGCGTCATCCCGGACGGGCTGCACGCGACCGTCGACCGCTCCACCTGGACCCCGGGCGCGATCTTCGACCTGGTCGGGAAGACCGGGAACGTCGAGCGCCTGGAGCTGGAGAAGACCCTCAACATGGGCGTCGGCATGATGGCGATCGTCCCCGAGGAGTCCACCGAGGTGGCCCTCGCGACCCTGGCCGACCGCGGGGTCGACGCATGGGTCGCCGGCGAGATCACCGAGCGGGGCGAGAAGGAGACCGGCGCGGAAATGGTCGGCGACTACGCCGGCTGAACCTGCGGGTAGCACAGAAGCCGGTCGGTGGCAGTGCCACCGACCGGGCGAGTGCTCAGTGCAAGGTCAAGCGCCGCGACGATGTTGTGAGGGACTGTCGTCCTCATCCTCGTCGTCGTCCTCATAGAGGTCGGCGTAACGAGAATAAAGATCGTCCTCTTCATTCTCATCGTCCTCGAACGGCTCGCTGTTCGGCGGCTGGCTCGAAGTCGATGCGCCCAGTTCACTGGCCAGCCGTGACAGGTCAGTCCCACCGCTGTTGTACTTCAGCTGGCGGGCGACCTTCGTCTGCTTGGCCTTGGCCCGGCCGCGCCCCATGGCTCGACCCCCTCGGTGACGGGGCTTGATGGCCCCAGAGTCTGACACGCGTTCATGATCTGGAACGGACCCTCCGCGGAGAGGCCGGTCCGTAGGGCTTCCACGGTACCTGAGCCCGCGCCCATACGGTACGTCGCCCGCAGCACGCGCGTGTGCCCAGGACCTTCGAGGCGCCCCGTCCTCGCTGGTCAGTGGCGATTTTAACCACTTATCGGGGAACGACCCGCCGGTGGAAGTGAGAGTTCTCTCGAAGTTCCCGCCGACGGGTACCGCTCACCTGTGCGACCGGGTCACTGCGCGGCGTGTCCGGCGCGCGCCTCGGCCATCCGCTGCTCGGCGATCCGGTCGGCCGCGGCGGCCGGCGGAATCCCGTCTTCCTTCGCACGTGCGAATATGGCCAGCGTGGTGTCGAAGATCTTCGCCGCCTTGGCCTTGCACCGGTCGAAGTCGAACCCGTGCAGTTCGTCGGCCACCTGGATGACCCCGCCGGCGTTCACCACGTAGTCCGGCGCGTAGAGGATCCCGCGGTCGGCGAGGTCCTTCTCGACGCCCGGGTGCGCGAGCTGGTTGTTGGCCGCGCCGCAGACCACCCTGGCGGTGAGCACCGGGACGGAGTCGTCGTTCAGGGCGCCGCCGAGCGCGCAGGGGGCGTAGATGTCCAGCCCCTCCACCCGGATCAGCGCCTCGGTGTCCGCGACCGCCGTCACGCCGGCCGGGTACTGCTCCAGGATCCGCTGCACGGCGTCCGCGCGCACGTCCGTGACGACGACCTCGGCGCCCTCGTCGCGCAGGTGCTTGACCAGGTGGTGGCCGACCTTGCCGACGCCGGCGATGCCGACCTTGCGGCCGCGCAGCGAGGGGTCGCCCCACAGGTGCTGGGCGGAGGCGCGCATGCCCTGGTAGACGCCGTAGGCGGTGAGCACGGAGGAGTCGCCGGCGCCGCCGTTCTCGGGGGAGCGGCCGGTGGTCCAGCGGCACTCGCGGGCCACGACGTCCATGTCGGCGACGTAGGTGCCGACGTCGCACGCGGTGACGTAGCGACCGCCGAGCGAGGCGACCATGCGGCCGTAGGCGAGGAGCAGTTCCTCGGTCTTGTCGCGCTCCGGGTCGCCGATGATCACGGCCTTGCCGCCGCCGTGGTCGAGGCCGGCCATGGCGTTCTTGTACGACATGCCGCGGGCGAGGTTGAGGGCGTCGGCGACGGCCTCGGCCTCGGTCGCGTAGGGGTAGAAGCGCGTGCCGCCGAGGGCCGGGCCCAGGGCGGTGGAGTGGATGGCGATCACGGCTTTCAGGCCGGTCGCGCGGTCCTGGCAGAGCACGACCTGCTCATGGCCGCCCTGGTCCGACTGGAACAGGGTGTGCAGGACATCAGCAGGTGCGCCAATTACGTCGGTCACTGTGGTGACTCCTGTGTAAAGAGCGGCGAGTGGGGTCGGACCCCGTACAGGTGGCGGGGTGCCGTGGCATGAGCGTAGAGCCTTGGCGCGACCACCATCCGTGCAGTGTTCAGGATCACTCTCCCGGGCCTCTTGTGCACGCATGACCGTGGCACGATTTGCAGTGGTTTTGCAGCGGTTTTCGAGCGGGGCCCGATGGGGAGGGAGCAGGCGTGCCGAAGGTGTCCTCCGTGGTCGTCCCCTATGCCGCGTACCTGCGCGTGTACGAGCCGCTGGCCGCCTTCCCGGAGCCGGAGCGCAGCCACTGGGCGCGCTACGCCCGCCGCCCCGACCGCCCCTCCTACCAGGACGAACTGCGCCGTTCCCTGGCGGACTTGCTGCCGACCCCGCCGGTCGCGGTACCGGTGCACGAGAGCGGCGACGCGTTCGTGGCGGAGGTCGACGGCGTGGTCTGCGTGTGCCCCTGGCGGACCCGGCTGCGCGGCTGGCAGGCGCTCGGCGAGCTGGCGGAGGAGCTTCCGGCGGCGGTCCTGGACGCGGTGCTGCCCCCGGTCGTACGCGGCCAGGCGGCCCAGGACTACGAGCGCTGGCTCGCCCGCAACCCCGACGCCCGCCCGTGGATCCGTACGGCGACCTGGCAGGTGCCGCTGAACTGGTTCGTGCTGGTCTCCGACGAGGAGCGGCGGTACGACAAGGGCACCGGGGAGGTGCCGCCGCTGCTGCGCTACCGCACGCCCATGGTGCAGGCCCGGCGCCGGGTGGCGCGGGGCCTGCGCACGCTGAGGGACACCGTCGAGGAGGGCCCGCTGATCGACGGCCTGCTGGACGTCGGCCGCTGGCTGGAGGAGTTCCACCCGCGCTCGCTGGTGGAGCTGGACTACGGCGGCCTGGTGCACGTCCTGCCGGCCGGCGAGCTGGAGGGCGACCACTCGGCGGCGGAGGTGGCCGAGGGCATCGAGGCGCTGCGCCGGGGTGACGGGGCGGCGGCCGGAGAGGTCTATGTGCGGCTCGTGGAGCGGTGGCGGGCGGTACGGGACCGGCGTTCGGCGAACTGAGTGACGTAACCGAGTGACGTACGTCACGGCTCGAACGGCGTCGAACGACGTACGGTCTACGGCACTTGCTCATCTGACGGGGCGTTGGTCCCGATCTGGACTTTTGTCTCAAGGGTGACGGACGGCACGTACAAGAGCCTTGCCCTAAGTGCCGCCCCTCATGCCAAAATAGGACAAGGAGTCCGGGGAGGGCTCCGTCCGTCCAACTATGCTCCACTGTGGGCGGATTCTCAGCATTGCACGCTTTGGGGGGTCTGGTGACTCCTGATCGCCCTGTGACTGATCGTCACAGTGGCGTGACTGTCCGCTATGGCATGGTCCATCGGCATCCGTCGCTGATGAACACCTGGGAGGGCAATTCCATCGGTTTGGCCGACGCGGCTGGACGGATGGTGTAGTTGTAGTGCCGAGGACAAGCCGTTCGTCCTATAACCGACTCGACTCGCGTCCGCCATTTCGGGCAACGCGGGTCAAGGTGCAGAATTTAGAGGAAAGAACCGAGAAGGTTCGGTTCTCCCGAGGAGGCCGCTCATGACCGCTCGCACCCCTGATGCCGAGCCGCTGCTGACCCCGGCTGAGGTCGCCACCATGTTCCGCGTCGACCCCAAGACGGTCACGCGGTGGGCGAAGGCCGGCAAGCTCACGTCCATCCGTACGCTCGGCGGGCACCGCCGCTACCGCGAGGCCGAGGTCCGCGCTCTGCTCGCGGGCATCCCGCAGCAGCGCAGCGAGGCCTGAACCATCGCATAACCGGGCAATACGGCTGGTCCCCCAACCCGCCGAGGCGCCCGGAACGCTAGCTCCAAGCGACGCGGGACCTGCCCCAACAGGACCCTCGCCCAGGCCGAAGAGAACGTTGTAGGCAGCGACACAGGGTGCGTCGTAGATCGCGCTGGACTCCGCCGGGTCCAGCGCGATCTTTTTTGTGCGCCGGCCGGGTACCGGCCGGACCGCCGTGAGCGGCCTTGTCGGAGTCTGGGCGGCGCTGTCGGAACCGCTGTGCATGACCCGCGGGGTCGGTGCAATTGCACATATTAAATTGACCAGTTGTAGGGCAGGGTTAAGTACCGGCCTTTCAAAAACTCATGCGGTGACTCCCGTCACACGGCCCGGCGGTTGTTGCCGGCGGCACGTGTGCGCTAGTGGAGCGGCCCGTTCCAGCGTCCCACGCAGGGCGGGGTGTTGGGCCGCGTGGGTCATGCGCTGCGGGGGCTGTCGCTCTCGGCTTCCTCGTCGCCCGGTTCCGCGGCCCGGGGGCCGGCGTCCATGGCCAGCCGCAGCAGGTGGTGGCAGATGGGGCAGTGGCGGGTGAGATGCCCGTAGGACGAGGCGGCCGACAGGTGCGCCCTCAGCAGTGCCCGCGTCTCGTGCCTGGCCGATGCCGCCATACGCCACCTCCGCGGACCGCACAGGGGAACGGGCCCTGGTCCCTGGGTACCGGTGCACTGTGCCGCCGTCAAGGGCAGGGGGCTCCGCCGGCCCAGCCGGTACCCCACCGCCCGTACCGCCGCCCGCGAGACCGGCAGGCGCCACCTTGGGCGCTGACGGCCCCTTGGACGGGCTGTCAGCGCCGGTCGGCCCCGAAGGGTCGGTGACACGCGAAGGGGCCCGCGTACGCCGCCCATGCGGGCCCTTGAGGCCCCGAGGCCGTGAGGGAAGCTCGCGTCCGGCGGGTGGGGGCTGCTGCCCGGCGCGGTCCCCGGATACGCGGAAGGCCCCCATCCGATGGGATGAGGGCCTTTCCTTGCTGCGGTCCTGACGGGATTTGAACCCGCGGCCTCCACCTTGACAGGGTGGCGAGCACTCCAAACTGCTCCACAGGACCAGGTTTCGCGGCGCTTGGCTTGCTGCGTTGCGCTGCGAGAAGAGACTGTACAGGAGGTGGGGCCGCCTGGTCGAACTCACCCCCTGTACGCGATCGGTTACGGTACGGCCGCGTCGATCGCCTTCACGATCCGCTTGTCGGAGACGGGGTACGCGGTGCCCAGCGCGTGGGCGAAATAGCTGACCCGGAGTTCCTCGATCATCCAGCGGATGTCCAGGACCTGCTGCGGCACCGGGCTGCCCTGGGGCAGCTGCTCCAGGAGCCAGGCGTACTCGTCCTGCATCTCGTGGACCTTCTCCATGCGGGTGGTGTCCCGCTGGACGCCCGTCGGCATCTGCTGCAGGCGCCGGTCGGCGGCCACCAGATAGCGCATGAGGTCGGGGAGGCGTCGTATGCCCGCCCACGTCACGAAACCGGGCTTCACCAGGGCGTCCAGCTGCTTGCGGACGTCCGTCAGGTTTGCGAGGAGCGTGGGGCTGCGCACGGCCTTCAGACGGCGCTCACAGGCCTGCCAGGCCGCGAGGACCTGCTGCACCTGGGCGACCGCGCGGACCGTCGTGTCGACGATCTCGGCGCGCACCTTGTCGTAGAGCTTCCGGTACGACTCCTCGTCCCACACCGGGCCGCCGAAGTCCGCGATCAGCTTGTCGGCCGCCGCCATCGCGCAGTCGTCGAACAGCGCCTGGACGGAACCGTGCGGGTTCGCGGAGAGCGCCAGCTTCTGGGCGTTCGTCAGCTTGTCCGACGCGAACTTCGCCGGGTTCACCGGGATGTTCCGCAGGATCAGACGGCGGATGCCCTTCCACATGGCCTCGGCCTGTTCGGCCTCCGTGTCGAAGAGCCGTACGGAGACCGTGTCGCCGTCGTCCACCAGCGCCGGGTACGCCTTGACCGGCTGGCCGGCGCGGCGGGTCTCGAAGACCCGGGTCAGCGTGCCGATCGTCCAGTCGGTCAGGCCCTTGCGCTCCAGGGACTCACCGCCCTCACGGGAGGCCGTCGCCGCTGCCGCCTGGCTGAGGGCCTTGCGGGCCTTCGGCTTCAGGCGCAGCTTCAGCGCCTCCAGGTCCTTGTCCTCGGCCAGCTTCCGTCGCCGCTCGTCGACGATCCGGAAGGTGATCCTGAGGTGGTCGGGGAGCCTCGACCAGTCGAAGTCGTCCGCCTCGAAGGGCACGCCGACCATCCGCTTGAGCTCGCGGGCCATGGTGACCGTCAGCGGCTCCTGCAACGGCACCGCCTTCTGCAGGAACGCCCTCGCGTAGTTCGGCGCGGGCACGTAGTGGCGGCGGATCGGCTTGGGCAGGGAGCGGATCAGCTCCGTCACGACCTCCTCGCGCAGGCCCGGGATCTGCCAGTCGAAACCCTCGTACGTGACCTGGTTGAGCACCTGGAGCGGGATGTGGACCGTCACACCGTCCGCGTCCGCGCCCGGCTCGAACTGGTACGTCACCCGGAACGTGAGCTGCCCCTGCTGCCAGGAGTCCGGATAGTCGGCCTTCGTCACCGCCTCCGCCGACTCCCGGATGAGCATCTCCCGCTCGAAGTCCAGGAAGTCCGGCTGCTCGTGCCGCTTCCGTTTCCACCAGGAGTCGAAGTGCGCGCCGGACACGACGTGTTCGGGCACCCGCTGGTCGTAGAAGTCGAAGAGCGTGTCGTCGTCGACGACGATGTCCCGGCGCCGGGCGCGGTGCTCCAGCTCCTCGACCTCACTGAGGAGTTTGCGGTTGTCGGCGAAGAACTTGTGGTGCGTGCGCCAGTCGCCCTCCACGAGCGCGTTGCGGATGAACAGCTCGCGGCTCGTCTCCGGGTCGATCCGGCCGTAGTTGACCTTCCGCTGGGCGACGATCGGGACGCCGTACAGCGTGACCTTCTCGTACGCCATCACGGCCGCCTGGTCCTTCTCCCAGTGCGGTTCGCTGTACGTCCGCTTGAGCAGGTGTCCGGCCAGTGGCTCGACCCACTCGGGCTCGATCTTGGCGTTGACCCGCGCCCAGAGCCGGCTCGTCTCGACCAGCTCGGCCGACATCACGAACTTCGGCTGCTTCTTGAACAGCGCCGAGCCCGGGAAGATCGCGAACTTGGCGTTGCGGGCGCCCAGGTACTCGTTCTTGTTGCCGTCCCGTACGTCCTTCATCCCGATGTGGGAGAGCAGGCCGGCGAGGAGCGAGACGTGGACGCGGTCGGCCGGGGCGTCCCCCTCGTTGACGTGGATCCCCATCTGCTTGGCGACCGTCCGCAGCTGGGTGTAGATGTCCTGCCATTCGCGAATGCGCAGGAAGTTCAGGTACTCCTGCTTGCACATCCGGCGGAAGGAGCTGGAGCCGCGCTCCTTCTGCTGCTCGCGGACGTACCGCCACAGGTTGAGGTAGGCGAGGAAGTCGCTGGTCTCGTCCTTGAAGCGGGCGTGCTGCTGGTCGGCCTGGGTCTGCTTGTCGGCCGGGCGCTCGCGCGGGTCCTGGATGGACAGCGCGGCGGCGATGACCATGACCTCGCGGACGCAGTCGTTCCTGTCCGCCTCCAGGACCATGCGGGCCAGGCGCGGGTCGACGGGCAGCTGGGCGAGCTTGCGGCCGGTGTCGGTGAGCCGCTTGCGCACGTCCTTCTGGGCCGGGTCCAGCGCGCCCAGTTCCTGGAGCAGCTGGACGCCGTCGCGGATGTTGCGGTGGTCCGGCGGGTCGATGAACGGGAACTTCTCGATGTCGCCGAGGCCGGCCGCGGTCATCTGCAGGATGACGGAGGCGAGGTTCGTACGGAGGATCTCGGCGTCCGTGAACTCCGGGCGGGCCAGGAAGTCGTCCTCGCTGTACAGCCGGATGCAGATGCCGTCGCTCGTCCGCCCGCAGCGGCCCTTGCGCTGGTTGGCGCTGGCCTGCGAGATCGGCTCGATGGGCAGCCGCTGGACCTTGGTGCGGTGGCTGTAGCGGCTGATCCGGGCGAAGCCGGGGTCGATGACGTACTTGATGCCGGGGACGGTGAGGGAGGTCTCGGCGACGTTGGTGGCCAGAACGATCCTGCGCCCGGTGTGCGGCTGGAACACGCGGTGCTGCTCGGCGTGGGACAGCCGGGCGTACAGCGGCAGGATCTCCGTGAACCTGTACTTCTTCTTCTCCAGCGCGTCCGCCGTGTCCCGGATCTCCCGCTCGCCGGAGAGGAAGACGAGGATGTCGCCCTGGCCCTCGGCCTGGAGTTCCTCGACCGCCTCGCAGATCGCGGTGATCTGGTCCCGGTCGGCGTCGTCGCTCTCCTCCTCCAGGAGGGGCCGGTAGCGCACCTCCACCGGATACGTCCGGCCGCTGACCTCGACGATCGGCGCGTCGCCGAAGTGCCGCGAGAAGCGCTCCGGGTCGATGGTCGCCGAGGTGATGACGACCTTGAGGTCCGGCCGCTTGGGCAGCAGCTGGGCCAGATAACCGAGCAGGAAGTCGATGTTGAGGGACCGCTCGTGGGCCTCGTCGATGATGATCGTGTCGTAGGCGCGCAGCTCGCGGTCGGTCTGGATCTCGGCGAGCAGGATGCCGTCCGTCATCAGCTTGATGAACGTGGCGTCCGGGTTCACCTGGTCGGTGAACCGCACCTTCCAGCCGACGGCCTCGCCGAGCGGCGTCCTCAGCTCCTCCGCGACCCGCTCGGCCACGGTCCGGGCGGCGATACGACGGGGCTGGGTGTGCCCGATCATGCCGCGTACGCCACGGCCCAGCTCCATACAGATCTTCGGGATCTGCGTGGTCTTTCCGGAACCGGTCTCACCGGCGACGATGACGACCTGGTGATCGCGGATGGCCGCCGCGATCTCGTCCTTCTTCTGGCTGACCGGCAGCTGCTCGGGGTACGTGACGGCGGGCACGCGGGCACGCCGCTCACCGATCCGTTCCTCGGCCCGGCCGATCTCGGCCTCGATCTCGACGAGGACGGCGGCGCGGGCCTCCGGCTTGCGGATCTTGCGCGCGCCCTCAAGCCGCCGACCGAGCCGGTGCGCGTCGCGCAGCGACAGTCCGGTCAGACGGGGGGCGAGGGTGCCGAGGGCGGGGGCGGGATGCGTAGACATACGCGACCCAGGATCTCACCCCGTCCGAAAAACACGCGAACGATTTGCCGCGTCGCCTAGGGGGCGGGCTGGCCGGGCGGCCCGGCGGCCGGCGGTGCCGCGGCCGGTGGTGCGGAGACCGGCGGTGCGGAGACCGGCGGTGCGGAGGCGAGCGCCGCGTTCTGCCGGCCGAGCGCGATCGACCTCGCCGTGTTGGAAACGGCCTTGATGCCCAGGTAGGCGGTCGTCATGCTGCTCATGGCGGTGAACGCGGCGGTCAGGATGCCGACGATCACGGACTTGTCCCCGCCGAGCCGCCACACCCCGAAGAGCGCGACGGCGACGATCGCGAGATTGCTGATCACGACTGCGAGCAGCCCGTAACGCGCGCGGACCTTCTCCAGCTGGGTGTCGGCCGGCAGAGCGGCGGCCTGATCCTGGCTCATCTGCCCGTTCCCCCGTTCAGCAGCTGTGCGATCCGCGCGTCCACCTGCACCCGGTCGTATCCGCGCCGGACGATCTCGAAGACGGGCGGCGTCGCCTCGGGTGCCGTACCCGAGGTCAGCCGGGTCAGATAGGCGTCCACCTGGGCGCGGTCGTATCCGCGCCGAGCGATGTCGAACCCCCGGAAGTCATCTGCCACGGATCCTCCTGCAGACCAGCACGGTCAGTACGACGAAGGCCCCGTTCGCTGAACGGGGCCTTCTGGCTGTGGCTGGGGCCGGGGTCGAACCGGCGACCTTCCGCTTTTCAGGCGGACGCTCGTACCAACTGAGCTACCCAGCCACGGTGTTTCACGTGAAACACCAGCGGTCCTGACGGGATTTGAACCCGCGGCCTCCACCTTGACAGGGTGGCGAGCACTCCAAACTGCTCCACAGGACCAAGCGTGTGTGCAACAGTGTCGCACACGGTGTTACGTGCCCCCAACGGGATTCGAACCCGTGCTACCGCCTTGAAAGGGCGGCGTCCTAGGCCGCTAGACGATGAGGGCTATCGGCCCGCCTGGGCGCTTCTCAGCGCGTCGGGGACGTGAGAAGCATATGGGATGGCGGGGAGTATCGCCAAAACGGTTTACGGCGAGGGCGCGGGAGAGGTGCGTGAAGGGGGCGTCGGGGCGGGTGTGGTGCCTGGTCGCTCGCGGTGGTGCCGATGGCCGAGGGCTTCGTCGGCCAGGTGGCGGCTGACCTCGGCCGTCGTCTCGCCCAGCCCGCCCAGCTTGATCGCGTCCCAGGCCTGCAGGCGGCGGCTGTCGCGGTCGAAGTAGAGGATCGAGGCCTCGATGGGAGCGGGGTACTTGCCCTGCACCGCCCGCAGCCCGCTTCCCCCCGTGGAGCCCTCCATGCGCAGCCGGGTGCCGTAGGGGAGCCTCTCGTCGCCTTCGTGGTGCAGATGGCCGCACAGCACCAGCGGCACCTCGCCGTCCGTCTCGCGGGCCGCGACCGGCTCGTGCGCGATCGCGACGTCGACCGGCTTCCCGGCCGCCCGCTGGTCGCGCAGGGCGCTGGCCAGCCGGTCGCCGGCCAGTCGCTCGGCCGCGTCTCCGCCGGGCACCACCGAGCGGTCGGGGGTGAACTGGGGGTCGCCGATGCCCGCGAAGCGCAGGCCCGCGACGGTCCGGGCCCGGCCGTCGTCCAGGACGTGCACGTTCTTCATCCGCTCCAGATAGCGCTGGGTGGTCCGGGAGTCGTGGTTGCCGCGCACCCAGACGTACGGCACGCCCAGGTCCCTGATCGGGTCCAGAAAGCCGTTCTCCGCCGCCGAACCGTGGTCCATCGTGTCGCCGGAGTCGACGATCACGTTCACCCTGTACTGCGCCACCAGCGAGGAGATGATCTTCCAGCTCGCCGGGTTGAGATGGATGTCCGAGACGTGCAGGACCCGGATGGTGGAGGGATCCGGCTGGTAGGCCGGGAGCGTGGAGGTGACGTCGTAGAGCTTCGTCACGTTCGTCACCAGGCGGGCCAGCTCCTGCTGGTAGACGTCGAAATCGGTGACGATGCTGCGCGCGTTGCCGACCACCTGCGGCGCGGAGCTGAGCAGCCCGGAGAACTTCGGCTCCAGGATCGACTTCGGGTTCCAGGTGGCGTACGCGCTCGCCCCGGACGCCGCCAGCAGGGCCAGGGCGAGGCCGCCGGCCGCGAGGGCCCTGCGGGGGCTGCGGTAGACGGCGAGGCCGAGGGCCATGGCGCCGGCGACCACGGCGGCACAGGAGCGTACGGCCAGGTCCAGCGTGCCGTGCTCGACGTCCTGGGCGACCTCGTCCTGGAGGCCGGAGATCCGCTCCGGGTGGTCGACCAGGGCCTGGGAGCGGAGCGGGTCGAGCTGGTCCACGTTCACGTCCAGGCGGACCGGTGCCACATGGCTGTCCAGGGAGAGCGCGCCCAGCGGCGAGATGTTGATCCTCGTGCCGCCGGTGAGGGACGGGCGCAGCGCCATCGTCGTGTCCATGGGGCCGACCGGGGCCCGTACGTTCCCCACGATCAGCAGGCCCAGCCAGGCGCCGAGCAGGACGACGGCCGTCAGGCCGAGGGCGCTGAGCCAGGGGCGGGGGCCGGGGGCGGGATCCGGGACGGACAGGGGGCGGCTGCGGCGGCAGGCGGCGGGCACGCGGTTCGTCTTCGTCATGCGGTTCGTCATGCGGCTCGTCATGCGGTTCGTCATCGTGCGGAGGGCTGCGACCGGGACGCGGACCATTGGTGCCGTATGCCCGCGGCCCTGCGTGGATATGCGGACATACGGGCGCCTGTCGGCCCCGTACGGGCCTCTCCCGGCCCGTCGGGGACGCTCCCGCGAGCGCCTCGTACCGGACAATGACCGTGTGCTGGAGATGACGCGCGAGGAGTTCGAGGAACTGGTCGCCGAGGCGCTCGACCGGATCCCGCCGGAGCTGACGCGGCTCATGGACAACGTGGCGGTGTTCGTGGAGGACGAACCGCCCGCCGACGACCCCGAGCTGCTCGGGCTGTACGAGGGGACGCCGCTCACGGAACGCGGCGAGTGGTACGCGGGGGTGCTGCCGGACCGGATCACCGTCTACCGCGGACCCACGCTGAGAATGTGCACCAGCCGCGCGGACGTCGTCGCGGAGGTGGAGGTGACCGTGGTGCACGAGATCGCCCACCACTTCGGCATCGACGACGCCCGGCTGCACACCCTCGGCTATGGGTGAGCGGAGGGATGGGGCCGGGCGTGGGCGTGGACGGGTGTGGAGTGGGCGTGGACGCTGTGGCTGAGCGGTGACGCGTGCGGGGATGCGGGTGCGGCGCGTGTCCTCTTGTGGGTAGCGGGAGTTGGGGAGGTTGACTCCTTTCCTCGCCTCGGAGGTGGCCGCCGTGCGCCCCTTGCCCGTACCCGTCCGGCTCACCGTCACGGTGCTGGCCCTCGCCGCTGCCGCCGGCTGTGTGAACGTGGGTGACGCCGCGGGCCCGGCCAGGCCCTCGCACTCGGCGGGGCAGCACGGCGGCAAGGCGCCCGACGGCGGCCCGGTGGTCGACGCCGGCGGCCTCGGCCACAACGGCGCGGCGGTCGACGGCAAGCACGGGCACGGGGGCAGGGCGAAGCCGGAGAAGCGGGCCTCCGCGTCGGCGACCCCCTCCGGCGAGGACAGCTCCCCCGCGGCCCCCGCGAAACCGCCGAAGACCCCAGAGCCCGTGGACCCGCAGCCGACCAAGGCCCCGTCGGCTCCGCCGGTCACCTCCGCCCCGCCCGAGCCGCCCCCGTCCCCCACCCCGCCCCCGCCGACGTCCGAGCCGCCGTCGGCCGAGCCGTCCTCCTCGGCGCACGAGGGGACCGGACCGCAGCTCGTCCAGCGCGAGCCGGCGCCCACGGCTGGCGCACCGGCGTGAGCGACGGTGCTGAGTGGAACCGTGCTTGCCAGGCTGACCTGCGACGATGAGACTCGGTTTGCCTTCAGGGGTGGTGAGTGCGTATGGTGGTAGATCGTTTGATCCCATTTGCCCGGCGCCATCACAGAGCGCGCCGTGTGGCGCGTACTCTCCTTTGCCGTGGCGGACCGCATTGAGGCGGTCGTGAGCGAATCACGGAGTTGACGGGCGCGTGCCGAAGAGACTCCGGAAGGTTTCGCATTCGCATGTCCGTGTCCAGTACTGACCAGATCGTCGTGTCCGAGAACGAGATCGAGATCGAGAACGAGCTCGTCGACGTGACGACCGAGGTCACCGAGGCCCCCGAGGCCGCTGACACCCCCCAGACCCAGACCCCCCAGACCACCTTCGCCGACCTCGGCCTCCCCGAGGGCGTCGTGCGCAAGCTGGCGCAGAACGGTGTGACCACCCCCTTCCCGATCCAGGCCGCGACCATCCCGGACGCCCTGGACGGCAAGGACATCCTCGGCCGGGGCCGCACCGGCTCCGGCAAGACGCTCTCCTTCGGTCTGCCGACCCTGGCCCAGCTGGCCGGCGGCCGCACCGAGAAGAAGCGCCCCCGCGCGGTCATCCTCACCCCGACCCGCGAACTGGCCATGCAGGTCGCCGACGCCCTCCAGCCGTACGGCGACGTCGTCGGCCTGAAGATGAAGGTCGTCTGCGGCGGCACCTCCATGGGCAACCAGATCTACGCCCTGGAGCGCGGCGTCGACATCCTCGTCGCCACCCCGGGCCGTCTGCGCGACATCATCAACCGCGGCGCCTGCTCCCTGGAGGACGTGCAGATCGCCGTCCTGGACGAGGCCGACCAGATGTCCGACCTCGGCTTCCTGCCCGAGGTCACCGAGCTGCTCGACCAGGTCCCGGCGGGCGGCCAGCGCATGCTCTTCTCCGCCACGATGGAGAACGAGATCAAGACCCTCGTCGACCGCTACCTGAACGAGCCCGTCCTGCACGAGGTGGACGCGGCCCAGGGCGCGGTGACGACCATGTCGCACCACATCCTCATCGTGAAGCCCAAGGACAAGGCGCCGGTCACCGCCGCGATCGCCTCCCGCAAGGGCCGCACGATCATCTTCGTCCGCACCCAGCTGGGCGCCGACCGCGTCGCCGAGCAGCTGCGCGAGGCCGGTGTGAAGGCCGACGCGCTGCACGGCGGCATGACCCAGGGCGCCCGCACCCGCACCCTGGCCGACTTCAAGGACGGTTACGTCAACGTCCTGGTCGCGACGGACGTCGCCGCGCGCGGCATCCACGTCGACGGCATCGACCTGGTCCTGAACGTGGACCCGGCCGGCGACCACAAGGACTACCTGCACCGCGCCGGCCGTACCGCCCGTGCGGGCCGTACCGGCACGGTCGTCTCCCTCTCCCTGCCGCACCAGCGGCGCCAGATCTTCCGCCTGATGGAGGACGCCGGCGTCGACGCGGCCCGCCACATCATCCAGGGCGGCGCCGCCTTCGACCCGGAGGTCGCCGAGATCACCGGCGCCCGCTCCATGACCGAGGTCCAGGCCGAGTCCGCCGCCAACGCCGCCCAGCAGGCCGAGCGCGAGGTCGCCCAGCTCACCAAGCAGCTGGAGCGCGCCCAGCGCCGTGCGACCGAGCTGCGTGAGGAGTCCGACCGGCTGGTGGCCCGGGTCGCCCGCGAGCGCGGCGAGGACCCCGAGGCCGCGGTGGCCCAGGCGCAGGCGACGGCGGCCGAGGAGCTCGCCGTGGCCCAGGAGCCGGCGGAGCGCGAGACCGAGCGCGAGGAGCGCCCGGCGGCTTCGGCGCCGTACGAGCGCCGGGAGCGTCGCGGTTTCGACCGCCGTGACGACCGCGGCGAGCGTGGCTTCGAGCGCGGCGACCGGGGCGAGCGGGGTGGCCGTGGTTTCGAGCGGCGTGACGACCGCCGTCCGTTCGACCGCGACCGTTCCTTCGACCGCCGTGACGACCGCGGTGGCCGTGGTTTCGAGCGCCGTGACGACCGTCGCCCGTTCGACCGCGACCGCAACGACCGGGGCGACCGCAACGACCGTGGTGACCGCGGTGGCCGCACCTTCGAGCGCCGTGACGACCGTGCCGGTTTCGAGCGCCGTGACGACCGCGGTGGCCGTGGCTTCGAGCGCCGTGACGACCGTCGCCCGTTCGACCGTGACCGCAACGACCGGGGCGACCGCAACGACCGTGGTGACCGCGGTGGCCGCACCTTCGAGCGCCGTGACGACCGGGGCGGCTTCCGCCGGGACGAGCGCGGTGGGCACCGGGGCAGCGACCGTCCGTTCAACCGCGACCGCCGCGACGACCGCCCGGGCTTCCGCTCCGGCGGCCACGAGCGCCCCTACGGCCGCCGTGACGACCACCGCGGCAACGGCTCGTTCGGCCGCCGCGAGGACAAGCCGCGCTGGAAGCGCAACGGCTGACGAAACGCACACGGCTGACGCCGAGTGACCCGACGAGGGCCCGTACGACTCCGGTCGTACGGGCCCTTTTCAGTCACCGGGTGACGCATGTCACGCCCCCACTGAGGGAATTGCTGGGGGCATGACAGAAGACGCGAGAGCGAACGGGACCCACGGCCTCTCGGACGAGGAGCGGCTGGCCCAGCTCGGCTACACCCAGGTCCTCGCCCGCCGGATGTCGGCGTTCTCCAACTACGCCGTCTCCTTCACGATCATCTCGGTGCTGTCCGGCTGCCTGACCCTCTATCTCTTCGGCATGACCACCGGCGGCCCCGCGGTGATCACCTGGGGCTGGGTGGCGGTGGGCCTGCTGACCCTGTTCGTCGGCCTCTCGATGGCCGAAATCTGCTCGGCGTACCCCACCTCGGCCGGCCTGTACTTCTGGGCCCACCGCCTCGCCCCACCCCGCTCGGCGGCGGCCTGGGCCTGGTTCACCGGCTGGTTCAACGTCCTGGGCCAGGTCGCGGTGACCGCGGGCATCGACTTCGGCGCGGCTTCCTTCCTGGGCGCGTACCTGAACCTCCAGTTCGACTACGCGGTGACACCGGTCCGCACGGTCCTGCTGTTCGCGGCGATCCTCGTCCTCCACGGCCTGCTGAACACCTTCGGTGTGCGCATCGTGGCGTTCCTGAACAGCGTGAGCGTGTGGTGGCACGTACTGGGCGTGGCGGTGATCGTCGGCGCGCTGGCGTTCGTCCCCGACCACCACCAGTCGACGTCCTTCGTGTTCACCCGCTTCGTCAACGAGACCGGCTGGGGCAGCGGCCCGTACGTCGTCCTCCTCGGCCTCCTCATGGCGCAGTACACCTTCACCGGCTACGACGCCTCCGCCCACATGACCGAGGAGACCCACGACGCGTCCACGGCGGGCCCGAAAGGCATCGTCCGCTCGATCTGGACGTCCTGGATAGCGGGCTTCGTCCTCCTCCTGGGCTTCACGTTCGCGATCCAGTCGTACGACGGCGAACTGACGTCCCCGACGGGCGCGCCCCCGGCCCAGATCCTCCTGGACGCCCTGGGAGCGACGACGGGCAAACTCCTGCTCCTGGTCGTGATCGGCGCCCAGCTCTTCTGCGGCATGGCGTCGGTGACGGCCAACAGCCGCATGATCTACGCCTTTTCGCGCGACGGCGCGCTGCCGTTCTCCCGTGTCTGGCGCACGGTCAGCCCGCGCACCCGCACCCCCGTGGCGGCGGTCTGGCTGGCCGCACTGGGCGCCCTGGCTCTCGGCCTGCCCTATCTGATCAACTCGACGGCGTACGCGGCGGTGACGTCGATCGCGGTCATCGGCCTCTACATCGCGTACGTCATCCCGACCTTCCTGCGCCTGCGCCGGGGCGCCGCCTTCGAACGCGGGCCGTGGCACCTGGGCCGCTGGTCGGTCCCGACCGGCGTCGTATCGGTGGCCTGGGTGGTCGTGATCACGATCCTCTTCATGCTCCCGCAGGTCTCCCCGGTCACCTGGAAGACCTTCAACTACGCCCCCGTCGCCGTCCTGGTCGTCCTCGGCTTCGCCGCGGCCTGGTGGCTGGCCTCGGCCCGCCACTGGTTCCTCGGCGGGGAGCGGGCCGCCGCTCCGGCACTGGTCGAAAAGTGACCATCCGGCCCCCTCTTCCCGTTCCGAACCCCACCTGACGCGGCCGGGTCACCGATACCCGATCGGAGACTCGGCCTCGTCCGGCTATGCTCGGACAGGCAACATCGCGTGGGCCCTTAGCTCAATTGGCAGAGCAGTGGACTTTTAATCCATTGGTTGTGGGTTCGAGTCCCACAGGGCCTACGGGCCGCGGGGGAGGGGTTACCCCCTCTGACCTGCTACGCAGCGCCTGAGTCGGCTTCGGTCGGCTCGGGCGCTGCCTTGTTCCCGGGACCGCGGTCTGCGCGGTGCCGGCCACCATCCGCTCGCCTCGGCGCGCGACCTGCTCGGCCTCGAACTGGGGCAGTCCGCGCCGCCGGGCACCGGGATCGAGCCGGCGGTGATGGTCTATCGGTGGCCCAGGGCGGCGGCGAACCTCGCTGTCCTGGGGCTGGTGGGGATCGGGGCGTACGACGTCGCCCAGAGCGGGTTCGGGCAACGCCTCGTGGAGGTACGGAAGTTCGGCTCCCCCCGCGTACCGGCGCCGTCCGTCGACTTCGGCCGGGCTGCCCGCCGACGGTCACCACCGACCTGGACCGGCCGTTGATGCTGATGACCGCCGAATTCCCCCGGGCCACGCAGCCGAGTGTCGCCGGGTTCCGGTCGCACCCGCGGGGATGGGCGACGAGGATGCGGCGCCGCCTCCGTCACGCACGCGAACAGGCCGTGACCTCCGCGGTCGACGGCCTGTCCACGTTCAAGAAGGGGTTACCGCCAGCACAGCGAGCTAATCGTGTGGGTATCGCAGATGTGGCCGTCGGCGGCCGCAGCGGTACCGGCGGGGATCGCAAGTGCCGCGAGGAGCGCGGCGACGAAGAGGGCGGAGATGTGTCGCATGGCGAATGGTCCTTTCTGGGTCCTCCGGCAAGACAGGTGTCTTGGGGGTGAGCCCAGGCTCGCGTAGACCTGCACGCTCCGCATGTCGAACGAACACGGTCGGTGACCGTGGGCGGCGTCCGGACCGACCGCGGCCGGTCCGGACGCCGTACTTCAGGGAGTGTCGAACGTCGGCCCTTGCGGCTTGGAGTTCCGCCGACTGTGTGCGGCGTGCCGGGGCTTGGACACCTTGGACGAGACCTGTCCGACGATCTCCCAGAAACACACCAGCGCGGTGATCGGTGGAATTCCGAAGATGATCAGTGAAAGCGGTGAATGTGATGAATGACTGACGCACAGGGCGACGGCCATGGCGGAGGCGCCGAGCAGCACACCCCACGATCTGCGCGCACTCCGACTCTGCACGGTGGCCCGCAGAATGGACAGGGCCGCCACGAGCCACGGCCCGTACACCGTCAGCGGCCACCACTGGGCCAGTCTCATCGGCAGTACGGAAGAAGCGGTGGCGCGGAGCTGGGTGTATGAATAGGAAAACGACCAGCCCAACATGCAGATTGCGCACACCGAGATCGTCGCGATCAAGAGGGTGACGTGAGCGCTGCGATTGTTCTCGGGCGAGCGGGTTTCCGTGCGGATCCGCCGCCGGTTCCGTCTGTGGCTGGACCGTTCGTGCGGCGGGCTCGGCTCGGGATTCGCGCCGGACGCCGCGGACAGCATCTGGGCCAGCTCTTCGACCGGGTCCCACTCTATCTCGATCGTGCTGAACTCGGAGTCGCTGAAGATGTCTTCGTCCTGAATCCTGTCCATGAGGTAAGTCCTATAGCCCCACCATCGCCTGCAGATACTCGGTTTCCAGCTGGGTGATTCTCCTCAGGAACTCATCGAGAAGATCCGAACATCCGTCAAAGTACCCCTCCCCTTCGTCGTGTTCCGCCTGAAGTGTGAGCGCCGAGCGAAGATTCCCGGCCGCGAGCCTCTCAGTCAGTGTCACGACCGCCTAACGAGCTCCTCGGGTGGCGGGGGTGTGCGGCATTCGGGTGTTTTTGTGGCCCGGAAGCAGTATCCGTCGGGTCCGATGACAGCAATTGGCGAAAATGCGAGTACCCGGGAAATTTCGTGCCGTGAATATAAAGCGAACGGATCCGGCCGCCGACGGGCTCGCCGTCACGGCCGGCCTGTCCGGGCCGCCACGCGTCCGTCAGGGTGAATCGCGCGTGTCGCGGGGCCGACCGGTCGCGTCACGCACGGTAGGCCCGAAGGAACGCCGCCACCCCGCCCCTGATCAGACGGTCCGTCTCCGCCGGCGGGAGAGGGTGGACGCCGTAGTGGGTGAACTGGACGATCGTATGGGTGGTCAGGGACATGAAGTGCCCGGCGCCCATCGCCGCGTCGCCGTGCAGGTCGAGCAGGCCGGCGTCCGCGAGCTGGGTCATCGCGTCGGCGACGGCCCGGCCGACCGGTGCCGGGCCCGCCTCGTACCAGGCCTTGAGGACCTCCGGTGGCACATGGTCGGCCTCGGCGTGGATGTGGCGGACCAGCGCGAAGTGGTTCGGGTAGTCGGTCATGAGGTCGGCGAACGCGCGGGCCAGGGCGACCAGGTCGCGTTCGAGGTCCTCGGCGCGCGGCGGCCGCTCCGGGTCCAGTACGGCGCGCAGGCGGGCCAGTTGGGCGTCGCGGACCTCGTTGGACGTCCAGGTGACCACGGCCTGGAAGAGCTGTGCCTTGCCGCCGGGGAAGTGGTTGTAGAGCGTGCGCGTGGAGACGCCGGCCTCGGCGGCCAGCGCGTCGACCGAGGCGCGTGCGTAGCCCTCGCGGCCGAAGAGCGTGCAGGACGCGCCCGCGATCGCCATCTGCTTCGCCAGCTTGCGCGGTGAGACCTCGCGCCGCGCCTGCGCCGTCCAGGACTCGTTCGTTTCGCCCACACCAGCCTCCTCAGACCAGTCACCCTACCGGAACTACAACGAGCGTTGCACTTTCTACAACGTGCGTTGTACTTTGCTGTCCGGGGAGGTCGCACCGGGCGACCGCCACCGGATAAGGGGGATACCTGTGTCTGTCACCGAAGCGTCTGTCGCCGAAGCGTCCGTCACCGACCACGAGGCACCGCTGCGCGTCGCCGTCGTCGTGGGCAGTGTCCGGGAGGGCCGGCAGGGCCGGGCCGTCGCCGACTGGTTCCTCGGCCTCGCCGCCGGCGACGAGGGCCTGCACTTCGACGTCATCGACCTCGCCGAGGTCGAGCTGCCGCTGGTGCTGCCCGACTGGGGCGGCAGGCCGAGTCCCGAGGCCGCCGCCGCGCTGCGGGAGGTCTCACCACGGCTCGCCGCCGCCGACGCGTTCGTCGTCGTCACGCCCGAGTACAACCACAGCTTCCCGGCGTCCCTGAAGAACTTCGTCGACTGGCACCACAGCCAGTGGCACGCCAAGCCGGTGGGCTTCGTCTCGTACGGCGGCCTCGGCGGCGGGCTGCGCGCGGTCGAGCAACTCCGGCTGGTCTTCGCCGAACTGCACGCGACCACCGTGCGCGACTCGGTCAGCCTGCACGGTCCCTGGTCCGGGCTCGGGGCGGACGGCACCCCGCGGGACGCGGCCGTGTGCGCCGGTGCCGCCAAGGGCATGCTCGGCCAACTCACCTGGTGGGGGCGGGCGTTGCGGGCCGCGCGGGCCGAGCGCCCGTACGCGGGCTGACGGCGGCCGGGAAGAGAGGTGGGGGAGATGCGTACGACCGCGCCCGCCGTGGCACCGGCCCGTCCGGTACCGGACCCGGCCACGGCCCTGAACCGCACCCTGGCCGTCACCGTCATCGGCTCCGTGATGGCGGTGCTCGACATGACGATCGTCAACGTCGCGCTGCGCCGGCTCTCACAGTCCTTCGGCGCCTCGCTGCAGACCATCCAGTGGGCCGCCACCGCGTACACGCTCGCGCTGGCCGCCGTCATCCCGGCCGCCGCCTGGGCCATGGCCCGGATCGGCGCCAAGCGCACCTACCTGACCGCGCTCACCCTCTTCACGCTCGGTTCGCTGCTCGCCGCGTGCGCCTGGGACGCGGGCAGCCTCATCGCCTTCCGGGCGGTGCAGGGGCTCGGCGGCGGGCTGCTGCAGCCGGTCGGCATGACGATGGTGATGCGCGCCGCCGACCGCAGCCGGCTCGGCCGCGCGATGGCCGTGGGCGGGCTGCCCATCCTGGTCGGGCCGGTGGCCGGGCCGGTGCTCGGCGGCTGGCTGGTCGACACCGCCTCCTGGCACTGGATCTTCCTGGTGAACCTGCCCGTGGGCGCCCTGGCCCTGGCCCTCGCGCTGCGCCTGCTGCCGTCGGACGCGCCGGCGCCCGGGCCCGCGAGGACCGCCGCCCGTCTCGACCTCCCCGGCCTGCTGATGCTCTCGCCCGGCCTCGCCCTGCTCCTGTACGGCCTGGCCCGGGGCGGTGAGCGCGGCGACTTCACCGCGCCCGGCGTCCTCGTGCCGACGCTCACCGGCGCGGCCCTCGCGGCGGCCTTCGTACGGCGGTCGCTCACCGCCTCCGCACCGCTGCTGGACCTGCGGCTGCTGCGCGACCGCACCTTCGCCGCCGGCGCCGGCACGCTCGCGCTCTTCACCTGCGGCTACTTCGGGTCGATGCTGCTCGGCCCGCTGTACTGGCAGCAGGAGCGGGGCCTGAGCGCCACGTCGACCGGACTGCTCGGCATGCCGGTCGGCCTCGTCGTCGGTACGACGATGCAGATCGCGGCACGCCGGATCGACCGGGTGGCGCCGCGCCGGCTGATCCCGGCCGGCATCGCGGTGGCCGCCCTCGGGATGGCGCTGCTGGCCTGGCAGTCCGGGATACCCGGGGTCGCGTCCTGGCGG
Organism: Streptomyces sp. NPDC001851; assembly: GCF_040297165.1. Lineage (NCBI taxonomy): Bacteria > Bacillati > Actinomycetota > Actinomycetes > Kitasatosporales > Streptomycetaceae > Streptomyces > Streptomyces sp. NPDC001851. Next base: position 98,612 of record NZ_JBEOYR010000026.1, read on the forward strand.
ATGGTCACGTCGTCCATGGTGATGGGCGTCGGCACCGGCATGGTGCTGATGCCGGCGATGACCACCGCGAGCCGGGAGCTGCCCGGGGAGCGGCTGCCCGCGGCGAGCACCGCGCTGAGCATCAACTCCCAGCTGGGCGCCTCCGTCGGCACGGCGGTGCTGTCGGTGGTGCTGGGCGCGGCGGGCCTGCACCCGGCCGGCTTCCGCACCGCGTACACCGTCGCGGCGGCCCTGCTGGCCCTGGCGGCCCTGCCGGCCCTCCGCCTCCCGGGCCGCCGCCGGAGCTGAGCGTCAGCCCGCCGTCAGCTCCGTCAGTTCGGCCAGGGGCAGGGTGTGGCGGGTCTGGAGGACCTTCGCGCGCAGGTAGCGGACGTTGTGGGCCGTGGTGAAGACACCGGTCGGCACCCGGTCCCGTACGAGGACACCCAGCGCGCGCAACTGCTCGGCCTTGTCGGGGTTGTTGGAGAGCAGGTCCAGTTCGCCGATGCCGAGGGCGGTGAGCATCTGCGCGGCGGCGGTGTAGTCGCGGGCGTCCTCCGGCAGGCCGAGCGCGGCGTTCGCCTCGTAGGTGTCCAGGCCCTGGTCCTGCAGCGCGTACGCGTCGAGCTTGTTGTAGAGGCCGATGCCGCGGCCCTCCTGGCGGAGGTAGAGCAGGACGCCACCGGTGGCGGCGATGCGCTCGACCGCCTCGCGCAGCTGGGGTCCGCAGTCGCAGCGGGCCGAGCCGAAGACGTCGCCGGTCAGGCACTCGGAGTGCAGGCGCACCAGCGGGACCGGGCCGGGGTCGCCGAGGACGACGGCGACATGCTCCTGGCCGTCGGCCAGGCCGTGGAAGGTGACGAGTTCGGCGTCGACGCTGTAGCCGTCGTGGAAGCGCAGCGGTACCCGGACGCGGGCGCGCGGCGTGGCGGCGGTGGGGTCGGGCATGCGGATCCCTCCGGGGCAGGTGCTTCAGATTTGAAGCAGCGGTACGTGCGGGGACCCTACCTCATGCTTAAAACTTAAAGCAATCAGTTTCCGGGTGCCGGACGGGACCCGGAGGATGCCGGCGGGGTCGACGAGGAACAGGACGACCGGCGCCGCCAGGGCACGTCCTCCGCCGCCCCGGGCTCGGTGTCGTCGCCCTGCAGCCCGCGCGCGATCCCGGCGCAGATCTCCTCCAGCTGCCCCACCTGCTCCGGCGTGAGCCGGTCGAACAGGGTGGCGCGCACCGTCTCCACGTGTCCGGGCGCCGTACGCTCCAGCACGGCCAGCCCCTCGTCCGTCAGCACGGCGATGCTGCTTCGCCGGTCCCAGGGGCAGTCCTCGCGGCGCACCAGCCCGTCCCGCTCAAGGCGGCTCACCGCATAGGTCAGCCGACTGCGCGTGATCTTCAGTGTCGCGGCGAGATCGGTCATGCGCAGCCGCCGCTCGGGCGCCTCGGAGAGGTTGGCCAGCACGGAGTAGAACAGATGCGGCATGCCGGCCGTCTGCTGCAGGTTCCGGTCGATCGCGTCGTCCAGGAGCCGGGCGGCGGCCAGGTAGGCGCGCCAGGCGCGCTGCTCCTCGGGAGTGAGCCAGCGGGTCGTCATGCCGCCAGTGTAAGTTTGTTTCAAACTTGAACCAAGAGCCACTTCGCAGGGAGAGCGCGCCGATGTCGTACCCCTATGTGCTGCTGTCCGCCGCCGTCTCCCTCGACGGCTACCTGGACGACACCGGCCCCGACCGGCTCCTGCTGTCCAGTCCGGCCGACTTCGACCGGGTCGACGCCGTCCGGGCCTCCGTCGACGCGATCCTGGTCGGCGCCGGCACGATCCGCGCCGACAACCCGCGGCTGCTGGTCAACTCCGCCGAGCGCCGCGCGGCCCGGGTGGCCGGGGGCAGGCCGGAGTACCCGCTGAAGGTCACCGTCACCGCCACCGGCGACCTCGACCCCGACGCCCGCTTCTGGCACACCGGCGGCGACAAACTCGTCTACACGACCGACCAGGGCGCCGAACGCGCCGCCCGCCTCCTCGGCGGCACCGCCGGCGTCGTCCCGCTCGGCCCCGGCCTCGACTGGCACGCCCTGCTGGCCCATCTGCACGACGTGCGCGGCGTACGCCGCCTGATGGTGGAGGGCGGCGGCACGGTCCACACCCAGCTGCTGCAGCTGGGCCTCGCGGACGAACTCCAGCTGGTCCTCGCGCCGCTGTTCGTCGGCGACCCGGCCGCTCCCCGCCTGTTCGGCCCGGGCGCCTACCAGCCCGGCCGGCTGCGCCTCACCGAGACCCGCCGCATCGAGGACGTGGTCCTCATGCGCTACGAGCCCACGGCCCCCGGCACCGGCCCGGTCCCCGCCGCCGCCGACCGCCACTGGCTGCGCACCGCCTGCGACCTGGCCGCGCTGTGCCCGCCCTCGGAGACGGCGTTCAGCGTCGGCGCGGTCGTGGTCGCCGCCGACGGTACGGAGCTGGCGCGGGGCCATTCCCGGGAGGGTGCCGACCCCGTGGTCCACGCGGAGGAGGCGGCGCTGGCGAAGGTCGACCCGGCGGATCCGCGGCTGGCCGGCGCAACGGTCTACAGCAGCCTGGAACCCTGTGCCCGGCGGTCCTCCCGGCCGGCGCCCTGCGCCGAGCTCATTCTGCGGGCGGGGGTGCGCAGGGTGGTCACCGCGTGGCGGGAGCCGGACACGTTCGTTTCGTCGGCCGACGGTACGGGGGTCCTCGTCGAGGCGGGTGCACAGGTGGTCGTACTGCCGGAGCTGGCGGGACCCGCCCAGGCGCCGAACGCGCATCTGCTGGGGCGCTGAAAACACCCAGGGCCGGAATCCACTGGATTCCGGCCCTGGGCCTTCAGTAGCGGGGACAGGATTTGAACCTGCGACCTCTGGGTTATGAGCCCAGCGAGCTACCGAGCTGCTCCACCCCGCGTCGTTGTGACTCCAGAGTACCCCATGCGCGGGGTGGTGCGCACACCGCGTTTCCGGGTCCGTTGATCATCTGCACGGACGGTGACCGGATGGCAGCCCTCCGCATAACATCTGAGTCACCATCAAAAACGCCGAGACTCCTGAACACCGGTCAACTCGCCCGTTTCGCGGCGCTCCTGACCGGTAAGTCCACGGCCGAAATCGTTAATGATCAAGCCGGATGGCTTGGAAAGTGACCAGCAGGTCTATTAACGTTCGATAACGCAGCGCGGTCGTCCCAGCCGTCACAAGAGACGGCTCCGTGCGCACGCGCCGAATCCCGCGAGGGAACCGGGGAACCACCACTTTGGGGTGAATCGTGCGAATGCCGCAGCCGGTATACGCGCGTAGGAGACCTTCCTGCTCCGAACCCGTCAGCTAACCCGGTAGGCGGAGGAAGGAAAGGAGCACGCCCCCGTGGCGTCCAACCGGCCTGCCCCAGAAGCCCCGTTCACACCCGCGCCGACCGAGCCCGAGACCTTCGGCTACGGCGCCCACCGTGCCGAAGAGGGCCCCTGGGAGGAGTGGAACCCCACCGAGGACTCCGTCGCCCCGGTCCGCGGCCGGCACCGTGTCGCCAAGCAGCGCGGCGGCTTCGCGCGCAGCTCCACCGTCCTCGGCGTCGGCGTGCTGGCCGCGGTCGGCGCGGGCGGCATGGCCAGCGCCAACACCGGCAAGCCGCCGGTCTCCATATCCCTGCCGGACCTGGACTCCGTCGGCCACCTCTTCGGCGACGACTCCTCCGACGCGCCCCGGACGGACCCCTCCGCGCTCAGCAACGTCGGCGTGACCTCGGCCGACGGCAAGGACTCCGACGCGGGCGAGGCGCTGCGCAACCGGATCATGGCCCAGGCCGAGCAGCAGCAGAGCAAGGCCGACAGCAAGGCCACCGTCGCCGCGCTCGCCGCCGCCGAGAAGCAGACCGCCGACGCCGCGGCCAAGGCGGAGCAGGACGCCGCCGCCAAGGCCGCCGCGGCCAAGGAGAAGGCGGAGGCCGACGCCAAGAAGGCGGCCGAGGCCAAGCGCCTGGCCGAGCTGGCCAAGCAGTACCAGCTGCCCGTCGTCTCGTACACGATCACCGGCACCTTCGGCCAGCCCGGCGCCATGTGGTCCTCCGGCTACCACACCGGCCTCGACTTCGCCGCCCCCACCGGCACCCTCATCAAGGCCATCCACGGCGGCACGATCACCCAGGCCGGCTGGGCCGGCGCCTACGGCTACCGCACGGTCCTCACCCTGGACGACGGCACCGAGCTGTGGTTCTGCCACCAGTCCTCGATCAACGTCAGGGTCGGCCAGAAGGTCTCCACCGGCGAGGTCATCGGCCGCATCGGCGCCACCGGCAACGTCACCGGCCCGCACCTGCACCTGGAGGTCCACCCGGACGGCCAGGCCGCCGGCATCGACCCGGCGCCGTGGCTGCGGGACAAGGGCCTCAACCCCTGACCTCTCCTTTCGCGGGATCCTGGACACCGGCGGCGGAATGCGATCACCCACCGCCGGTGTTGACGTAGAGCATGACTTCTCTGCGCACACTCGGTTCCTCCGACCTTGAGGTCTTCCCGCTCTCCCTGGGCGGCAACGTCTTCGGCTGGACCGCCGACGAGAAGACCTCCTTCGCCGTCCTCGACGCCTACACGGCCGCCGGCGGCAACTTCATCGACACCGCCGACGTCTACTCCGCCTGGATCGAGGGCAACAAGGGCGGCGAGTCCGAGACGATCATCGGCAAGTGGACCAAGGCCCGCGGCAACCGCGCCGACGTCGTCATCGCCACCAAGGTCAGCCAGCACCCCGAGTACCAGGGACTGTCCGCGGCCACCATCAAGGCCGCCGCCGACGCCTCCCTGCGCCGCCTGGACACCGACTACATCGACCTCTACTACACCCACTACGACAAGCCCGAGGTGCCGGTCGAGGAGATCATCGGCGCGCTGGACGAACTGGTGAGGGCGGGCAAGGTCCGGCACATCGCCGCCTCCAACATCAGTCCCGAACGGCTGCAGGCCTCCCTGGACTTCTCCGACCGCGAGGGCCTGGCCCGCTATGTCGCCCTCCAGCCGCACTACAACCTCGTCTCCCGCGACACGTACGAGGGCCCGCTGCAGGACCTGGCAGCCAAGCAGGGGCTGTCCGCGGTGCCGTACTACTCCCTCGCCTCGGGCTTCCTGACCGGCAAGTACCGCCCCGGCACCAAGGTCGACAGCGCCCGCGCCGGCCGCGCCCAGCAGTACGCCGACTCCGAGCACGGCCAGAAGGTCCTGGCGGCCCTGGACGAGGTCGCCGCCGCCCACGCGGCCCCCGTCGCCACGGTCGCCCTCGCCTGGCTGGCCGCCCAGCCGACGATCACGGCCCCGATCGCCTCGGCCCGCACGGTGGAGCAGCTCCCGGCGCTGCTGGGGGTGGCGGACCTGAAGCTGACGGACGCGGAGCTGACGAAGCTGACGGAAGCGTCGGCATAGCTCCCACGGCGGTGCCGAACCCTCCGCCACCCGAAGGTCTACGACCGGTACGGGTGGTACGCGGGATACGGCACCGCCGGATAACCGAACTGCGGAGCCCAGTGGACCGGCGCCGGAGCAGTCGCCCTCGCCGCGTACTCCAGAGCCGGCCGGGCCGACTCCCTGCGCTTCCACAGTTCGTCCAGCAGCTCCCGCTCCCGTACGACGAAGTCGGCCCCGCCCTTCCCCTTGCGCCCCCGGTGCCGCAGCGACGCCAGCGACGTCGCGTACGCCTCGTACTGCGCCACGGCCTGCGCCGCGGGCCGCCCGGCGTGGTGGCGGGCGTAGTCACGGGCCGCCCGCCGCGCCCGCATCGACCCGAGCGCGAACGGCTCGGCGGGCCCCAGCCACCCGGCCAGCACATACGCCGGCAGCTCCGCCCGCACGGTCCGCAGCTCCCGCTGCCGCGTCCAGATCGCCAGCCAGGTCAGCAACCCGAACACGGGCACCATGAAGCCGCCGTAGACGGCGAAGAACCCGAACTCGCCGAAGGTGGAGGAGCCGTTCCAGAAGGCGTGCATGCTCATCGCGAGCAGCAGACCGCCGAGCGGCGTCAGCACCCGCCGGGCGTGCTGGCGCTCCGCGGAGAGCGCGGCGGCGCCGAAGCCGATGCCGGTGAGGGTGGTGAACAGGGGGTGCGCGAACGGGGACATCACGATGCGCACGAAGAAGGTGGCGGCGGTGACGGAGGCGATGCCGCGACCGCCGCTGAGCTGGTCGGTCCCGAAGGCCGTACCCAGGTAGAGGATGTTCTCGGTGAACGCGAACCCGGTGGCGGTGATCCCGGCTATCACCACCCCGTCCACGATCCCGGTGAAGTCACGTCTGCGGAAGAGGAAGACGAGCAGTACGGCGGCGGCCTTGGCGGACTCCTCCACGATGGGCGCTATCACGGTGGCGCCCAGGGTGTCGGCACTGGCGGGATCGGCGGTGGCGGTGGCTATCCACCTGGTCGCGAAGCTGTTGGCGACGATGGCTATCAGCGCCGCCGCGCAGGCCCCCCAGGCGAAGGCGAAGACCAGGTTCCGCCAGGGCCCCGGCGCCACCCGGTCCAGCCACCGGAAGGCGGCCACGAGCCACGGCACGGGCAGCACGGCCAGTCCCAGCCCGACGAGAAACCCCTCCGTGCCGGTCTGTCTGCGCACCAGCGCGAGGATGACCAGCCCGGACAGCGCCAGCAGGGTGATCAGTGCCCCGTACCGCACCCACCTGCGCTGCCACCAGTGCGGATGGCGGAGCACAAGGCCGTCGGGGCCCGGGGGATACGTGGGAAACGGAGGACTGGTGGCCACGGCATCGACCCTAACGGTGGCGGGGCGAGGGGCTGGAGCGTTTACCGGCCCCGGTGCGGTACGCGCTAGCGGTCCTGGCCGTGCGGTACGCGCCGGAAGAGCAGATCGTTCACGACATGTCCCTTGTCCAGTCCCTGTCCCTCGAAACGGGTCAGCGGCCGGTACCCGGGGCGCGGTGCGAAACCGCCGTCCGCCCGCGTGTTCTCGAAGGCGGGGTGCGCGGTGAGCACCTCCAGCATCTGCTCGGCGTACGGCTCCCAGTCGGTCGCGCAGTGCACGATCGCACCGGGCCTGAGCCGGGTCGCGGCGAGCGTCAGGAACTCGGGCTGGATGAGCCGCCGCTTGTGGTGCCGCTTCTTGGGCCAGGGGTCCGGGAAGTACACCCGCAGCCCGTCGAGCGCGTCGGCGGCGAGCATCTCCCTGAGCAGGATGATCGCGTCCCCGTTGCCCACCCGGACGTTGGACAGGCCGTTCCGGTCGGCGAGGCCCAGCAGATTGCCCTGCCCCGGGGTGTGCACGTCGACGGCGAGGATGTTGGTGTCCGGGTCGGCGGCGGCCATCTGCGCGGTGGCCTCGCCCATCCCGAACCCGATCTCCAGCACCACGGGATGGTCGTTCCCGAACAGCTCGCCGAGGTCGATGACCTGCTGCCCGTCGATGTCGAGCCCCCACTTGGGCCACAGCCGCTGCAGCGCGTCCGCCTGCCCGGCGGTCACCCGGCTGCGCCGCGGCTGGAAACTCCGGATCCGCCGCTCGAAGTGCGACCCGGCGGGATCGGCCTTGGGCCCGTCCGGAAACCGCGGCTCCCCCTTGCCCCGGGTATGCCGGACGGAGACGCCGGGGGTGTGGGGGGCCGGCGAGGGGGCTTCGGGGAGGTTCAGCGAGTCAGACACAGTGCTTCCGATTTTACGGGGCCTACGAGGTCGCCCTCCCGAGCATGTCCAGCACCCGGCGCCCGACCTCCCGCCCGATCGGCAGAGAAGCGGTGGCCGCCGGAGACGGGGCGTTCAGCACGTGCACCGCCCGGCTTCCCTCCCGGATGAGGAAGTCGTCCACCAGCGTCCCGTCCCGCAGCACCGCCTGCGCCCGCACCCCGGCGGGGGCCCGCACCAGGTCGTCCGCCTCCACCCCGGGCAGCAACCTGCGCACCGCCTCCAGGAACGCCCCCTTCGACAGCGAGCGGCGCAGCTCCCCCGCGCCGTATCTCCAGTGCCGCCGGGCGATCGCCCACGACCCCGGCCACGCGACCGTCCCGGCCAGCTCCCGGGGCCGTACGACTCCCCAGCCGTACCCCTCCCGGGCCAGCGCCGGCACCGCGTTGGGACCGATGTGGACACTTCCGTCGATCCCGCGGGTCAGATGCACCCCGAGGAACGGGAACGCCGGATCCGGCACCGGATACACCAGCCCCCGCACCAGCTCCGGCCGCGCCAGCTCGTAGTACTCCCCGCGGAACGGCACGATCCGCACCTCGGGCTCGTCCCCGGTCAGCCGGGCCACCTCGTCGCAGTACAGCCCGGCGCAGTTCACCAGCACACGCGCGCGTACGACATCCCCGGCCGAGGTGAGCACGGCCACACCGCGTTCCGGCCGCCGGTCGACCCGTACGACCCGCGCGCCGTACCGGATCTCGGCCCCTGAGGCCCGCGCGAGCTGCCGGGCGACCCCGACGAAGTCGCACACGCCGGTGGTCCCGACGTGTATGGCGGCCAGGCCCCGCACCTCGGGCTCGTACTCCCCGATCTGGGCGGCGCCCAGCTCCCGCACCGGGATCCCGTTCTCGCGCCCTCGCTGCACGAGCGCGTGCAGCCGGGGCAGCTCCTCCCGCTCCGTGGCGACGATCAGCTTGCCGGTGACGGCGTGCGCGATGCCGTACTCGGCGCAGAACTTCACCATCTCGGCGGCGCCCCGCACCGCGTACCGCGCCTTGAGCGAGCCGGGGCGGTAGTAGATCCCGCTGTGGATGACCCCGCTGTTGCGCCCCGTCTGGTGCCGGGCCGGACCCGGCTCCTTCTCCAGCACGGTGACCCGCGTGCCCGGCGCGGCCCGGGTGATCGCATACGCGGTGGACAGCCCGACGATCCCCCCACCGACCACGAGCACATCACAGTCGTACGCCCCGACTGGCACCGAGCACCACCTCCACTCCCGATAGTGCACTGCGCCACTGACAATGCCTTCAAACGCAGGTGGTGACGGTTGTCATGCTGGTGCCATCAGCAGCGGCCGGGCCCTCTCCCGCAGCTCCACCACCCGCGGCTCGTCCCCGTACGGCTCCAGCCGGTGCAGCAGGTCCTTCACATACTCGGTGGTCCGGGCCGACGAGATCCGCCCGGCCACCTCCACGGCCCGCACCCCCTGCTCACAGGCGGCGTCGAGGTTCCCGGACTCCAGCTCGGCGACGGCCGACACCACCAGCCGCAGCCCGTGCGACCGTACGAACTCCTCCGTCGGCTTCGACAGCGCCTGTTCGGTGAACCGCCGCACCTGCCGGGGCGCCTTCAGATCCCGGTAGCACTCCGCGGCATCGGCGGCGAACCGGTCATAGCCATAGAAACCGAGCCAAGAAGGATCGTTGTCGCCCTCGCGGGACCGTTCAAGCCATCCCTCCGCCGCCTTGAGCGCCGCGCCGGCCGCCTGCGCGTCTCCCGCACGCGCGTGTGCCCGCGCTTCCACCAGCCGGAAGAAGCTCATCGTGCGGGCGGTCGCCAGGCCCCGGTTCCGCTCCAGCGCGGCCTGCGCCAGATCGACCCCCTCGTCGCCGAAGCCGCGGTACGTCGCCTGCAGCGACATGGAGGCCAGGACGTAGCCCCCCAGGGGGACGTCCGCCGCCGCGCGCGCGAGCCGCAGTGCCTGGATGTAGTACCGCTGCGCGGCCTCCTGCTGGCCGGTGTCGAAGGCCATCCACCCGGCGAGCCGGGTGAGTTCGGCGGAGGCGCCGAACAGGGCGCGGCCCACCTCGTCGGAGTAGGAGCCGAGCAGCAGCGGCGCCGCCTCCACCCGCAGGCACTCCGGCACCATCGACGAACGCCAGTCCCCGCCGCCGTACTTGGAGTCCCACCGCCTGGCGTCCTCGGCGGCCTCCCGCAGCTTGCGCACATCGCTGTGGCCGACTTTGATCGGTGCGCCGGAGCCCTCGGCGGAGCCCGCCTCCCGCGCGACCGAGCTGTCGGCGGGGGTTATCAGCCATCGTGAGGCGGGCGTTGCGTATGCGCTCACTGCGAACGATCCGGCGAGGGACTGCCAGATGCCGCCCGAGCCGGCCCGGCGTCCGGCGAGGTCGAGACGGTACAGCTCCGTCGCCGACTTCACCGCCTGTCCTACGTCTCTGGGGAAGGCGAGGCCCACTTCGGGCGCGGGATCCGCGTCCGCCAGGCCGATCTCGTGGAGCGGCACCGGGCGGCCGAGCTTCTGTCCGATGGCGGCCGCGATGAGGTGCGGCGCCGCACCCTGCGGCACCATCCCCTTCGACACCCAGCGCGCCACGGAGGTCTTGTCGTAGCGAAGAGTCAACCCGCGTTGGGCGCCAAGGTCGTTGACGCGTCGTGCGAGTCCTGCGTTGCTGATTCCCGCGAGGGCGAGAACGGTGCCGAGCTTTTCGTTCGGCCCGCGTTGCTCCCTGGACATGCGCCACCCCTCGACACAGACGGCTGCCGCGCTGGCATAACCATGCGGCATTCGTAAACCCAGCGTAGTTCGCCGCATCCCAAGCGTTAAGGGGCATTGTTCCGGATGGCGGGATTGTGGTCCGTACGGAAGTACGGCCCTGTACGCACCGTGCACGGCCTGTCGCCCCGTGCCCCCGCACGTGTGGCCGTGCGCCCGTCCGTGCGCTCTTCTCCGGCCACCGGGGGAGCGGTTCCATGGCTCTTGCGTGGGTCGGCCCGCTGTACTGGATCCAGTGGGCTGGGGGACACCGCCACCTTCATCCCCGCGGGTGGCGGACCGGTCCGGGAGGCGATGCCCGCCTCCCGGACTGTGCGCGTGTCCGCGCCGCCGCATGCCGCGCAGTCCTGTACGGAGCGTGCGCATCTCCCGCTTCGCTCTGCGTATTTGGCTGAAAATCACCCCTGTCTCTCGCGGTGGACATCCGCTCCGACCACGCAACTTGACGGCGCGAAGGGCGTCTTGGGGGAGCGTGCAGGGGGCGCATTCGAGTCGCACCCGTCTCGGCCGCCCATGCGAGTCCCTCGATCGAAGCCGGTGCCGCCGCCCCTCCACAGCGCGCCCTTCGTGGCAGCATGGGGATCCGGTTCGTACGGGGCACTGTTGTCCACAGCCTGTGGAGGCGTCGATGCGGTGGTTGGTGGGTTGGAGCAGCACCGCCGCGGGCGTCACCGGGACCGGCACCGCGGGCGCCACCGGTTACGACGGCGAGACCCTGCACCCGGTCGGCTCCCACCTCCTGTGGGGCGACCCGGATCCGCTGTGGGCCGTCGGCGACTGGCGCCCGGACGAGGTGCGCGTGGTGCGGGCCGACGCGGACAGCCACATCGCCGTCCTCGGCCTCTGCGGCGCCACCGACGAGGAGCTCAGACGCGGCCTGTTCACCGCGCGCGGGGGCGCACTGCGCCATCTGACGGCCTGGCCGGGCAGTTACACCGCGGTCGTCAAGGTCGGCCGCCGCATCACCGTCTGCGGCGATCTCGCGGGCGCCCGGCCGGTGTTCCACACCCCGTGGGCCGGCGGCACCGCCTACGCCACCGCCGCGCTCCCCCTCGCCGACCTCATCGAGGCCAACCTCGACTTCACCCATCTGGCCGCCCTGCTCGCCGCCCCCGAGGTACCGGCCGCGGTGCGCGACAGCACCCCGTACGAGGGCGTGCGGCGCGTTCCGCCGGGGCACGCGCTCGTGCTGCGCGCCGGGGCGCGTGAGATCGCCGGGTACGAGCCGGTCGCCTCCCTCGCCGTGGCCGCCGCGCCCGCCGACCCCGAGCGCGCCGTGGACGCCGTACGCGACGCCCTCGTGGAGGCGGTCCGCACCCGGCTGTCGGCACCGCGGCACGCACCCGGCCTCGACCCCGGGCCGGTGCCCGGCATGGGCCCGGCCGAGCGGCGGGCCCGGCGCGGGATGCCCGGGCCCGGCATCGGCGCCGACCTGTCCGGCGGCCCCGCCTCGGGCACCCTCGCGCTGCTGGCCGCCGGGCTGCCCGGCAGACCCGGCACGCTCCTCGGCCACGGCACCGGCGCGGGCGAACGGCTCGTCGCCGTCACCTTCAACGACCTGACCGTGGCCGGCCGCGAGGCCGAACTCGAACGCGCCGGAGCCCTCGCCGCCAACCCCCGCCTGCACCACATGGTGGTCACCGGCGCCGAGGAGACCCTGCCGTACGCCGACCTCGACGGCCCCCTCACCGACGAACCGGGCCCCTCGCTGGTCATGGCCGCCCGGCACCGCGCCCGGCTCGCCGCCGGCAGCGCCGACCACTTCACCGGCCACGGCGCCCGGCAGGTCCTGGACGCCCACCCCGCCCGCCTCGCCGACCTCCTCATGGACCGCAAACGGCGCCACCTGGTCCGCCCGGTCGCCGCGCTCGCCAAGGCCGACGGCTCGGTGATGGTCCCCGCGCGCGTGTACGGCGCCGCCCGCCGCCTCGCCCGCACGCCCTACCGGACCGGCCTGGAGGTGCTGGCCGAGCGGCTGATGCGGCGCCGCTTCGACGAGCCCAAGGGGGCGGTCGGCGCCTCCCTCGCCCAGCTGGCCTGGGCCGGAGCCGGACCGGCGGCCCGCTGGCTGACGGGGGAGGCACTGGCCGAAGTATCGGTTCTTCTCCAGTCGGAGGCGGACCGCTCGGCAACCGGCGTCCAGCGTCCCGGCGACTACCGCGCGCGTGCCGCCCTCGCCCGCCACGCCGCCGACCTGCGCGTCCTGGAACAGGCCGCCGAGATCCGCTCCCAGCGCCTGCACGCGCCGTTCCTCGACAACCAGGTCGTCCGCGCCTGCCGCGCCCTGCCCGAAGCCCTGCGCGTCCAGCCCGGCGCCCGCGCCGCCATCCTCCGTACGGTCCTGGAGGGCGCCGGCGTCACCGACCTCCCGCCCGGCTGGGGCGCCCCCTCGCACGCCTCCTCGGCGGCAGCCGCACGCGCGGGCCTGAGGGTGGCGGCCGGCCCCCTGCTGGACCTCTTCTCCACGCCCCTGCTGGCCGACGCCGGCCTGGTGGAGGCGCATGTCATCCGCAAGGCGCTGCACGGCGCCGCCGCCGGCGACCCCCTCCCCCTGGACGGCCTGGCCGACCTCGTCTCCCTCGAACTCTGGCTCCACCGCCTCCTCTCCCGCCGGGGCACCTGCTGGACGGGGACCCCGGCCCGCGCCCGCGCGGTGCCCTCCGGGATCCAGCCGAGGCGCGGAGCGCTGGCCTCCGGCGCTTGAGCGGGGACGCGAGGGTGCGAATTCGCCGCTGCCGTCCGCGGGGCCGCTGTGGCTGGTCGTGCAGTTCCCCGCGCCCCCAGGGAGTCGCACCACCGCAGCTGCCCCCGCCGCGGCACAGGGCAACGATCCAGCACCGCTCACCGAAACCCCGTCGCCCCACCCCGCACCCCCCGCGACAATGACCAGGTGCGGTACAGAATCCTGGGCGTAACCCAAGCAGCGGACGACCAGGGCACCCCCGTACCCATCGGCGGCCGGCGCCTCCGCACGCTCCTCACCGCCCTGGCCCTCCGCCCAGGCCGCACCACCACCCCCGAGGCCCTGATCGAGGAGATCTGGGCGGACGACCCACCGCACGACGCCCCCGCCGCCCTCCAGGCCCTGATCGGCCGCCTCCGCCGCGCCCTCGGCAAGCAGGCCGTCGGCTCCACCCCCGGCGGCTACCGCCTGGAGGCGACCGAGGAGGACGTGGACCTGTACGTCTTCGAGCACCTCGTCGACGCCGGCACCAAGGCCCTCACCGCCGGCGACCCGACCACCGCCCACCGCACCCTCACCGAGGCCCTCGCCCTCTGGCACGGCCCCGCCCTCGCCGACCTTCCGGACCACACCGCGGCCGCCCGTCCGGACGCCCTGCGCCTGGCGGCGACCCGCGCCCGGGCCGCCGCCGCCCTCGACCTCGGCCGCGCCCAGGACGTCGTACCGGAGCTGACGGAACTCACCGCGGCCCACCCGCTGGACGAACCCCTGCACGCCCTCCTCATCCGCGCCCTGCGCGACACCGGCCGCCCCGCCGACGCCCTCGCCGCGTACGAGTCCGCCCGCCGGACCCTCGCCGACACCCTCGGCACGGATCCGGGCCCGGAACTCAGAGCCCTGCACGGGTCGTTGCTGGCCCAGCAGGCACCGGCGCCCCCCAGAGTGCGGACCACCCCCGCTCAACCCCCCGAGCGCACCGGCAACATCCGCCCCCGTCTGACGTCCTTCGTCGGCCGGGAACCCGAACTCGAAGCCATTCGTTCCGATGTACACAGGGCCCGCCTGGTCACGCTCACCGGACCGGGCGGCTCCGGAAAGACCCGCCTCGCCGAGGAGGCCGCCGCAGGGCTTCCGCAGGCATGGCTGGTCGAGCTGGCACCGCTCGACCGTCCGGAGGCGGTGCCCGGCGCGGTGGTCAGCGCCCTCGGTCTGCGCGAGACCGTGCTGCTGACCAACGAGCTGGCGACCCCGCAGGCCGACCCGGTCGCCCTGCTGATCGAGCACTGCGCCCCGCGCAGCGAGCTCCTGGTCCTTGACAACTGTGAACATGTCATCGGCGCGGCCGCCGCCCTCGCCGAGACCCTCCTCACCCACTGCCCGGGGCTCACGATCCTCGCGACCAGCCGTGAACCCCTGGGCGTCCCCGGTGAGTCGGTGCGCCCGGTCGAGCCCCTCGTCCCGGAGCAGGCGCACCGCCTGTTCGCCGAGCGTGCGAAGGCCGTCCGACCCGACGCCGACGCGGTGCTCGCCGACACCGAGGCCGTGGCGGAGATCTGCCGCCGTCTGGACGGGCTGCCGCTCGCCATCGAGCTGGCCGCCGCCCGGCTCAGGCTGCTGACCCCGCGGCAGATCGCCGACCGGCTCGACGACCGCTTCCGCCTGCTCACCTCCGGAAGCCGCACCGTCCTGCCCCGCCAGCAGACCCTGCGCGCGGTCGTCGACTGGTCCTGGGACCTGCTGGACGAGCGCGAGCGCACGGTGCTTTGCGAGGTCTCGGTGTTCGCCGGCGGCTGGGACCTCTCGGCGGCCGAGGCCGTGTGCACCGGCCCGGCGGCCGAGCTGATCGGCGCCCTGGTCGACAAGTCCCTCGTCGTCGCCGCCCCGGATGCCACGGGCGGCATGCGCTACCGCATGCTGGAGACCATCCACGAGTACGCCACCGAGCGTGCGGCCGATATCCCCGGCCTGCGCGCCACGGCCGAGCGCCGGCACCGCGCATGGGTGCGGGCACTGGTCGAGGAGGCCGAGCCGCGCCTGCGGTCGGCGGACCAGCTGCCCTGGATCTCCCGCCTGGAGACCGAACTGGACAACGTCCGGGCGGCCCTGGACCGCTCCGTCCGCGCCGGCGACGAGGCGGAGGCGGCCGCGATCGTCCTGGCCATCGGCTGGTTCTGGTGGCTGCGCAACCACCGTCAGGAGGCGATGTCCTGGGTCCAGCTGGTCCTGCGCCTGGGCGTGGCCCTGGACGCCCGTGCGGCCTCGCAGGCCTCCGGTACGCAGGCCCCCGGGTCGACGTCGGACGCCACCGGCGACCCGGAGGCGCTGATGGTCCTCGTGGAGTCGGCCGACCCGGTGGGCGCCCTCCTCGCCGCGCCCGACGGCGAGGCCGGGCACCCGCTGCGCGAGCCGCGGATGGACCTGCGGATGCTCGACCTGTTCCTGACCTCCGAGTCGAGCCCCGTGCACCTCGCGGCCGACACCCGGGCCCCGGAGTACGTCGCGCGCGTCCGGGCCGCCTTCGAGCACGGTGGTCCCCGCGCCGCCCGGCTCCCGGGCATCGTCTGGCCGCTGACCGCCTACTACCTGGGCGGCTCGGAGGACCTCGGCCCGGCCATGACCCAGGCCGTCGCCAACTGCCGTGCGTACGGCGGCGACTGGGAGGTCGGCGTCTCCCTGATGTACCGCACCCACACGATCGTCGACTCCGCGGGCAACCTGCGGGGCGTGGACGAGGACCTCGCCGAGCTGCGGACGCTCAGCCGGAGGGTCGGGGACCGCTGGATGCGGGCCCAGGTGTGCAGCGCGGCCGGCGAGGCGGCCATGGCACGCGGCCGGTTCGACGAGGCACGCGACGAGTACGAGGAGGCGCTGCGCCTGGCCTACGAGGTGGGGGCCTACGCCGAGTCGCCGTTCCTGAAGGCGCGGCTCGCCGAGATCGCCTACCGCTCCGGCGACACGAGGGCCGCGCTGGCCACCCTGGACGAGGCGGGAGCGGCCGCCGACCGCTACGCGGTGCCGGAGTCACGCGCCTTCGTCCTGCTGCTGCGTGCTCACATCGCCCTGCACGACAAGGAGATCACTCGTGCCCGCGAGCTGTACGAGGCCACCCGCGCGGTGACGCGCGGCGGTACGCCGCCGCCGCAGTTCCTGGCGGCCCTGCGCACCATCGAGGCGCTCCTCGCCGCCGAGGACACGGGCCCCGGGCACGGGCTGCCGATCCTCGCGGAGGCGCTGCGCGACGCCGCGGCCCAGCGGTGCTCCGAGGCGATCACGGCGGTGCTGGTGGACACCGCGGCCGGGCTGCGCGCCCGGTGCGGCGATCTGGCCGGTGCGGTCCGGCTGTTCGCCGCGGCGGACCGCTGGCGCGACGGCAATCCGCGTCCCGAGCCGGAGCACAGCAAGGCCGCCCGGGTGCAGGCCGATGCCCGTGCGGCCCTGCCCGCCGACCGGTACGCGGCCGAGCGCGCCCGGGGCGCTTCCCTCGACGTGGCCGGCGTGCTGCGGGAGCTGGGCGTGCCGCAGGCGGCCGTCGAGCGCGGCTGAGGACGGCTACCGGCAGGTGAACCGGGACTCCGCCCAGTCCGCGAGCGCCGCCCGGTCCAGGAGGCTGCCGTGCGGCCGCACGACGAGCCGTACGGTCCTGCGCCCGGTCAGGTCCACATGGACGGGTACGGCCCGGTCGTCGCCCTCGACCATCCCGGACTGCCACAGCCGGACCCCGTCGGCGTAGACCGAGAAGGACACCTTGCCGAGGCCGAGGGTCATGTCGTCCACGCCCGCCAGTGCGTCGTAGGCGGTGCACCGCCGGTTGAGGGTGACGGTGACGGAGGACTCGCCGTGTACGGTCACCCCGCGCCCGTACCGCGTGCCGCCGACCGACATGCCGTAGCGCTGCCACACCCAGCTGCTCTCACCGAGCCGGATCTCGGGCCGGGTGCCGTCGCCGGTGAGGTCGTAGTCGAGGTCGCTCAGCTGGTAGACGGCGGTCGCGGGCGGCGGAGCGGGCTTCGGGGTCGGCTTCGGCGTGGGGGTGGGAGCCGGTGCCGGCCTGGGTGCCGGCTTCGGTGGCGGCGGCGGAGTGGGCGTGGGTGTCGGAGTGGGCGTCGGCGCGGCGATGGGCGCGGCCGGACCGGGGGCCGGTACGACCGGCTCGGGCGCGGGCTTCTTCGATGGCATCGAGGGCTTCGACGGCTTCGACGGCTTCGGTGGGGCCGGCTCGGGCGGCTCGGAGCGTACGACGGGCGCGGGCGGCGACGGCTTGACCGCCTCCTTCACCGGCGGGTGACCGTCGTTCACCAGGGCCAGCGCCACCGCGGCGGCGGCCACCGCGACCACACCGGCCGCGATCCCCGCCTTCACCGGTGCGCCGAGCGCCTCGGAGGCCGCGGCACCGCCCGCGCCGCCCGCCCCGCCGGACGAGCCGGATGCCGCCGCCGCGGCACCCGCCGCCCCGGCCCCCGCGCTGCCCGCGATGATGCCGAGCGCCTTGGCATACCCGGCGGCCCCGAACCAGCCGATGACCGCGACCGGGACGACACCGGGGATACCGCCGGCGACCTCTTCGATCTGCGCGGCCGCCAGCCGGCACCTGGCGCATTCCTCCAGGTGCTTGCGCAGGCCCCGCTCGGCGCGGACGCGCAGTTTGCGGCGGGCGTAGGTGCCGAGCTGGTCGGCATAGCGGGCGCACCCCTCGTCACCGGCGAGGGAGGCGCTCACATGGGCCTGGAGATAGGCCTGCTTCAGGCCCTCGCGCGCCCGGCTGGCGAGGACCCGGGTGCCGTTGGCGTCCAGCCCGAACAGCACGGCGACCTCGCTCGGCGACTCGTCCTCCACCTCGGTGTGCCAGAGCACGGCCTGCCAGCGCTCGGGCAGCGAGCGGAAGGCCCGCATCGCCAGGGACTGCTCGGCCGCGTGCATCGCGCGCACATCGGCGCCGGGGTCCCATGTGCCGTCGTCGGACCCTTCGGAGGCGCGCGAGGCCTGCTGGGAGAAGACGGCGAAGTCGTCCACGAGCTGCTCGCGCCGGGCCGACTTCGTCCAGTGCGCGGCGACGCGCCGCACGGAGGTCAGCAGATAGGCCCGAACGGCGTGTTCGGGCCCCGCTCCGCCCCGCACCGCCTGCAGCATCCGGGCGAAGACCTCCGCCGTCAGGTCGTCGGCGGTGTGCCCGTCCCGGCAGCAGGTGCGCGCATACCGCCGTACGGAGTCGGCGTGCCGCCGGTAGAGCTCCGCGTACGCGGAGTCGTCACCGCCGCGCATCCGCTCGACCAGCTCACCGTCGTCGGGCGGCATCTCCCGACGCGTCGGCAGCATGCTGCCCCCGCGCTGGGCGGGCACGCTCCGCCCGCCCGGCGAAGCCGGACGCCCGCCCTGGTGCGGCACCTGGGGCGGGGCCGGCTCGGCGGCCTCCGCACCCGCGTCGGCACCGCGTGACTCGTCCCACCCGTCAACGCCCATCGTCACTGGCTCAGGGTGCCACAGCGTCCTTTGTCCGAGGACCCTGTGTCCCCGGCATCCACTCGTCCGAGGGCACTGGTCAGCACAGATCTGCGGTCACCACTGGAACGAGCGAGCAGCGGTTCCCCCAGGGGCGCGCACCCACGCCTTCCCCCAGGGGGCGCGCCCCTTACGCCGGACGAGACCGGAGCCCCTCCAGCAGGATGTCGAGCAGCCGGGCAGAAGCCGCCGCCTGCTGAGCCGCATCCGGCAGCGACGGTGCCGCCGTGGCGATCACCAGCAGCACATCCCCCACGGACACGTCCGCCCGCAGCTCACCGGCCGCCCGAGCCCGCTCCACCAGCTGCCCGACGACATCGAGCAACGTCCCGACCCCGCTGTCGTCGGCGGACTCGCCCGGCACCAGCCGCAGCTCGCCACTGGCCGGCTGCACCCGCTGCTGAGGCACCCGGGCCTCCTCGACGGACCCGGCCGACCCCGTGGAGCCGGCCAGCACCTGCGGCGGCAGCAACCGCCCCGCCCCCGACGCCACGGACGTCCGCAGGAACCGGGACAGCGCCGACCACGGCTCGTCCTCCTGCCCGAGCGCGGCCCGCGCCTGCTCGGTCAGCCGCGCCGTCTCCTCCTCGGCTATCCGCCGGACCAGTACGTCCTTGCTGGGAAAGCGCCGGTACACCGTGCCGACACCCACCCGTGCGCGCCGCGCCACGTCCTCCATCGGCGCGCCGTACCCCAGCTCGCCGAAGACCTCACGCGCCGCACGCAGCACGTGCTCCAGATTGCGCTGTGCGTCCACCCGCAGCGGCGTCGTACGCGCCCCGTCCGCGCTCCCGTTGCCCGCCGCCGCGCTCACCGCGCCACCGCCGGACGCGATCGCGGTTGCAGCTGACCAATGCGTGCCCTGAACATGCATGTGTTCCCCCGGTAATGACGTCTCCCCCCGGAGACTCCCCGCAACTGAACGCGGAGTGCGCGGAACATGCGTCGGTCCCGACCGGGTCGCCCGTCGCGGCACCCGCTCGACCACAGTCCCTACACTCCGTCGACACACGAACATAGTTGAGAGGGAGTCAATTCAGAAGGGGCAGGTTCCGCACAGTGCGCCCCCCGATCGGAGTACGGGTCTCGTACATCCCGTTTCCTCACCTTCGATCCGCCTCGCCCGCCCCCGCTGACCTGCCCCGTTTCGTCCCGCCCGGACACCGTGCCCGGCCCCGCGGACACCCGGCCGCCGGTCACACAAATTGCCGGGGCTGTGGACAAACACCTGCGCCGGGTGCGTCATGGGATGGTGAAGGAACGTGCGCGCATTCTGGTTGTCGGCGGCGGCTACGTCGGGATGTACACGGCCCTGCGTCTGCAGCGGAAGCTGAAGGGCGAGCTCAAGCGGGGTGAGGTCGACATCACCGTCGTCACCCCCGACCCCTACATGACGTACCAGCCCTTCCTTCCCGAAGCAGCCGCGGGGTCGATCTCCCCCCGCCATGTCGTCGTACCGCTGCGCCGCGTTCTGGACCAGTGCCACGTCGTCGTCGGCGAGGTCACCTCCATCGACCACGCGGGGCGCACCGCCGCCGTCCACACCCTCGCCACCGCCGAGGAGGGCACGGCGGCCGAACTCCTCCGCTACGACGAACTCGTGCTCGCCCCCGGCTCGGTCTCCCGCACGCTGCCCATCCCCGGCCTCGCCGAGTACGGCATCGGCTTCAAGACCGTCGAAGAGGCCATCGGCCTGCGCAACCACGTCATCGAGCAGATGGACATCGCCTCCTCCACCCGCGACCCGGCCATCCGCGACGCCGCCCTCACCTTCGTCTTCGTCGGCGGCGGCTACGCGGGCGTGGAGGCGCTCGCCGAACTGGAGGACATGGCCCGCTACACCGCGCGCTACTACCACAACGTCCGCCCCGAGGACCTGAAGTGGATCCTCGTGGAGGCCTCCGACCGGATCCTGCCCGAGGTCGGCGCCGAGATGGGCCGCTACACCGTCACCCAGCTGCGCCGCCGCAACATCCAGGTCCTCCTGAACACCCGCCTGGACTCCTGCGCCGACCGCGTCGCCGTCCTCAGCGACGGCCAGCGCTTCCCGACCCGTACGGTCGTGTGGACCGCCGGCGTCAAGCCCAGCCCCCTGCTCGCCGCGACCGGCCTGCCGCTCACCGAGCGCGGCCGGCTCAAGTGCACCGCCCGGCTGACCGTCGACGGCGCCGAACACGCCTGGGGCGCCGGCGACGCGGCGGCCGTACCCGACGTCACCGCCGCCGAACCCGGCACCGAGACCGCCCCGAACGCCCAGCACGCCGTACGCCAGGCCAAGGTCCTCGGCGACAACATCGCCCACGCGCTGCGCGGCGAGCCCCTGGAGACGTACGCCCACAAGTACGTCGGCTCCGTCGCCTCCCTCGGCCTGCACAAGGGGGTCGCCCAGGTCTACGGGCGCAAGCTGAAGGGCTACCCTGCCTGGTTGATGCACCGCGTCTACCACCTCAGCAGGGTGCCCACCGTCAACCGCAAGGCCCGCGTCCTGGCGGAATGGACCCTCGCCGGGCTCTTCAAACGGGAGATCGTCTCGCTCGGTTCGCTCGAACATCCGCGAGCGGAGTTCGAACTCGCGGCCGGTGGAAAGCCTCCTCACAGCCCCTCGGACAACCCGAAGGGGTCGTCCTGACCGGACCCAGGAACTCCCCGGCCCGCCCAGGCGTCTGACGGATGTCGCCGCGGCGCCGCCCCTGCCAGACTGCCCCACGTCCGCGGACGGGCCACCCACCCGCCCACAGCACCCACGAGGCTTCTTCCCAAGTGAACTTCACGCGCTGGAGCGCCCGGCTCCCCGGAACGCAGCGCCGCGCCGCCGCGCGGACCGAGCCCCCGGTCTCCCCGGACCGGCGGGGGGAAGGCTCCGTGCCCGCGGCCCGCGCCGAACAGCCGTCCGACGACACATCCCCGGTGCCCGCCGTCGACGAACTGCCCTCGCGCGAGGTACTCGACCGCGTCCCGGCCCTCGTCGCGCTCGTGCACGGCCCGGACCACCGCATCGGGTACGTCAACGACGCCTACACGGCGGCCTTCGGCGCACGGCCCACCGGCGCGCCCGCGCGGGAGGCGCTCCCGGAGCTCGCCGAACTGGGCCTCCTCCCGCTCCTCGACCAGGTGCTGCGCAGCGGCAAGCCCCGCACCCTGAAGTCCCGCAAGGCCGTCGACGGCCGCTCCTACACGTTCACCTGCACCCCCGTCGCCGAGGACGGCGACCGCGACGGCGGCGTGCTCGTCTTCGCCACCGACGTCACCGACCACGCCGAGGCCGCCGAACGCCTGCGCGCCAGCGAACGCCGCCAGCGCGAGACCGCCGTCACCCTCCAGCGCTCCCTCCTCCCGCAGGAACTGGAACAGCCCGACGACCTCCGGATCGCCGCCACCTACCAGCCCGGCGGCACCGAGGCCGCGGTCGGCGGCGACTGGTACGACGTGATCACCCTCGGCGGCGGCCGCACCGCCCTGGTCATCGGGGACGTCATGGGGCGGGGGGTGCGCGCGGCGGCCGTGATGGGCCAACTGCGGACGGCCGTCAGGGCGTACGCCCGCCTCGACCTGCCCCCGCACGAGGTGCTCCAGCTCCTCGACGGCCTCGCCACCGAGATCGACCCCAACCAGATCGCCACCTGCGTCTACGCCGTCCACGACCCCAACGAGGGCCGCCTGGTGTACGCCTCCGCCGGCCACCTGCCGATCCTGGTCCGCGACGAGAACGGCACGGTCTCCCGCGCCGACGAACCCACCGGCCCGCCGCTCGGCACCGGAGGCTGGATCCACTCCTCCGGCTCCATCGCCCTCGGCCCCGGTGCCACCGCCGTCCTGTACACCGACGGCCTGGTCGAGCGCCGCGACGAGGACCTGGACGAGGGCATCGCCGCACTCGAAGGCGCCCTCGCCGGCGCCACCGGCACCCCGCAGGTCGTCTGCGACCGCCTGGTCCGCTCGGCCGGCGTCACCGCCGACCACGACGACGACGTCGCCGTCCTCGTCCTCCAGCACCCCGCCCGTACGGGCCCCGACGGCGAGCTCTTCCGCAACGCCGCCCTGGAACTCCTCGGCGGCGTCGAAGCCGCACCCCGCGCGCGTGCCTTCGCCACCGGCGTCCTCACCAGCTGGCGCTTCCCCGCCGAACTGCACGACCTCGGCGTCCTCGCCACCAGCGAACTCGTCGCCAACAGCCTCCAGCACGGCACCCCGCCCATGCGCCTGCGCCTGCGCCGCACCGACCGGCGCCTGATCATCGAGGTCACCGACGGCGACGACCACCTGCCCCGGCGCCGCCGCGCAGAGCCCGGCGACGAGTCCGGCCGGGGCATCGCCATCGTGGCGACGATCGCCTCCAGCTGGGGCTGCCGCCGCACCCCGGGCGGCGGCAAGGCGGTGTGGTGCGAGTTCGTTCTGCCGAAGGGAATGCACTGACCGGCGGGCGTACCGGCCCGCGTGGCACCCGGGCCGTACCCCTGGACCGGTGTTACTGACGTTGTTGCCGTGATGTCGTCAACGTAGTCCGGTTCCAGCGAGACATGCGTCGATGAGGTTGCTGCGGTACTGGATCTGGCGGAGACCACCTCGGAGCGTGCTGATGAGGTGGTCGGGGTCGGTGAAGGCGATGTTCACCTGGCTGCTGCGCCGCAGCAGGGACCAGATGCCCTCGACGGGGTTGAGGTCCGGCGCGTAGGCCGGCAGGAAATAGCAAGTGATCCAGTCGTGGGTGCCGATGAACTCCCGCAGTCGGCGGTCCTTGTGGACGTTGAGGTTGTCCCACACGAGCACAATGGGTGCGCCGAGCTGCTGGTGAGCGGCGATCAGCAGGTCGCGGTAGTCGGTCCAGGTGAAACTGCGTCTACCGCCCCGCTTGTGATCGACATGCCGCTTGGGCCGGTAGATCAGCCGTGAGCGTTCCCCCTGCTTGTAGCAGGCCAGAGCGGCAACGGAGAAGCGGCGCTGAGAGCGCCCTCGCACCCGGATGACGGGTGTGCGCCCGCGCCGGGCCCAGGTCCGTGCGGTGGGCGGCGTCATCGAGAAGCCGGCTTCGTCTTCGAAGCACAGCCAGGCGTCGAGCGCCGCCACGGACCTTCCACCTGCGGCCAGGTCTCCTTCACCCAGCCCGCCACGGCCTCCTCGTCGCGCTCGATGGCCCGGCGGGCCGGAACCTGGTGGCTGAAGCCGTGTCGGTGCAGCATCCGCGCGATCGCCGACAGCGTCATGCTCTTGTGGAACCGGCGCCCGATCAGCGTCTTGATCCGCGCCAGCGTCCACGTCTGGTCCGGCCAGCCATGCGCGACCGGTCCCTTGGCGAGCTCCTGCTCGAGCACGGTGAACAGGGCCTCACTCAGCTTGGGCCGTGACACGGGCCCGGCAGACCGCAGCCCCTCGGCTCCGGCATCGTGCCAGGCCCGACGCCAGCGCTGCACCGAGCGCACACTCACCCGTAAGTCCTTGGCGACCTCAGCGCTGGAGGCACCCGCAGCGAATCGCTCCGCAGCCTCCAGCCGGATCCGCTCGCGAAACGCCTGCCGTTCAGGCGTCAGCCCACCACCCTGCGGATATCTCACACAACCGGCATACCGCGACGATCACACATCGTCAGCCCCCAACGACAACACGCCGCAAAGGTCAGTAGAAGCTCACTCATGGCAGCCAGGCACGGCGACACCGAAGGCCCCGAGGGGTACGACACCTGCAGCGCCCCGATCACGGGTCCGTTCGTGGCCGAGCTGCTCGACGCCGCCGGCCTCGGCCCCGGTGACGCCGTACTCGACCTCGCCTGCGGCACGGGCTTCGTCGCCCACGCGGCTGCTCGCCTGGTGGGCCCCACCGGGCGGGTCTTCGGCGCCGACAGCGACGAGGGCCTGATCCGGGTCGCCCGGGACCGCCATCCGCGCCTCTACCCGGACATCGAGTTCACCGTAACCACCGCCGACCGCCTCCCCTACGACGACGCCGCCTTCGACGCGGTCGTCTGCCAGCAGGGCGTCCCGTTCTTCACCGACCTCGCCGGCACCTTGACCGAGACCGCCCGGGTCACCCGCCCGGACGGCCGGTTCGCCGCCACCTTCTGGGCTCCGGTCGACCGCCAGCCCTACTTCCTCGCCCAGCAGCGAGCCCTCCAGGAGTACGGCGGCCCGGTCGCGGCCCGCCACTTCGCCCGCGCGTTCTCCTGCACCGCCGAGCAGCTGATCACCGCCCTCCGCACGGCCGGCTACCGCGCCACCGCCCACCGCGACGTCACCTTCGGCATCGCGCTGCCTCCGCTGGACACCTACGCCCACGACCACCTGTCCGCCCTCTGGGGCAGCCTGATCACGCAGGCCGGCGGCGCGGAGGCCCTCACCCGGGCGGCCCGGCTGGTCCGCGACGAGGTCGTCGGCCACACCGCCCCGGACGGCACAGCGACGCTTCCTTTCACCGCCGTCCTGGTCACGGCCGTCCGCTGACCGGTACGCAGAACGGCCGCCACCCGAAGGTGACGGCCGTCGCGGACCACGAGAGGCTCACGCCTCGGCGGCCACCGGCTCGGCAGGAACCCCGCCACGGGTGACCACCCGGGACCCCCGCGCCAGCCACGGCTGGTCCTGTACGGCGGTGAGCCGCCGCCCGAGCCGCAGCGCCAGGACGGTGATCCCCAGCGAGAACAGCAGGAAGGTCACGATGTACGGCGCGTGCAGCGAGGCGCCGAGCGGCCCGCCCACCGCCGGACCGACGGCCAGCGCCAGCTGCTTGACCAGGGCGAACGCCGAGTTGTACTGCCCGGCCATGCCCTCCGGCGCCAGATCGGCGACCAGCGGCGCGACCGTCGGCGAGAGCATCGCCTCACCCAGCCCGAACAGCGCGTACGTCGACACGAAGGCGGCCGTCGCCATCTCCTGGCTGCCGTGCCCCAGCCCCGCGTACCCGGCGGCCAGCCAGGCCACGGCCCAGATCAGGCCCACCCCGGCGATCACCCGGGACCGCCGGCGCCGCTCCACGAACTTCAGCACGGCGAACTGGGCGACCACGATCATCAGCGTGTTCGCGGCCAGGGCCGTCCCCAGCGCGGAGGTGGATATCCCGGCGGCCTCGACCCCGTACGCGCTCAGCCCGGACTCGAACTGGCCGTAGCAGGCGAAGAACAGCACGAAGCCGAGCACACACAGCTGCACCATCGCCCGGTTCCCGAGCAACTGCTTCCAGCCGCCCTTCGCCGACCCGGCGGGTGCATCCTCCATGCGCGGCGAGTGCGGCATCCGCACGGTCGCCATCACACCGACCAGCAGCAGGAACATCGCCGCCTCGATCGCGAACAGCAGCGTGAACGACGACACGCGCGTGGTGTCGACGAGATGACCGCCGATGAGGCCGCCTGTACCGAGCCCCAGGTTCTGCAGGAAGAACTGCATGGCGAACGCCCGGGACCTGGTGTCGGCCGAAGAGCAGTCCACGATCATCGTCGCCAGCGCCGGCTGCATCACGGCCTGCCCGGCACCGAGCGCCGCGGCCGACAGCAGTACGGCGGCGGCACCGCCCGCGAGCCCCAGGCTCAGGGCGCCGAGCGCGGCGGTGACCAGGGCGGCGAGCAGGACCGGCAGCGGGCCGCGCCGCACGATCGCCCTGCCGGCGAACGGCAGCACGATCAGCGCGGCCACGGCGAAGACGGCGAGCACGAGTCCCGCCGTCATGGCCCCCAGTCCTCGCACCTGCGCCACATAGACGTACAGGTACGGGACCGTGAAGCCGAGCCCGAATGCGCTGAGTGCGTTGCCCACGTGGATCCGGCGCATCGCTGCGCCCATCGCCCTGGTCACGTTCACCTCTCTCACTAGTTAGGAGTGAAGACTTCGAAGCTAAAGTTCGAAGCTAAAGAGTACACACCGAAGGACTTCAAGGCAAAGGCGCCGCGTGCGATACTGCGGCCATGGCCGACACAGCCCCCGACGTCACCGAGCCGACGCTCGAAGAGCAGATCGCCGCCTACCAGCGCGAGTTCCGGGACCTCGATCCCCAGGTCGAGAAGATCGTGTCGGCGCTGTCCCGGCTCAACCGCCGCATGAACGTCGCCTACGGCCGCCAGACCGCCGCCCTCGGCATCAGCAACGCCGAGTGGGAGGTGCTCAAGGCGCTCGTCCTCTCCGGAGCCCCGTACCGCATGGGCCCCGGTGACCTCGCCAAGCGCCTCGGCCTCACCCCGGCCGCGATGACCCACCGGATCGACCGCATGGTCTCCGAAGGACTGGTCACCCGTGAACGGGACGAGTCCAACCGCGTCCGAGTCATCGTCGAGCTGACCCCGGAGGGACGAGAGAAGTGGCTGGAGGCAATGCGCCTGGCGACCGTCTTCGAGGAGGACCTGCTCCAGGACCTCACGCCGGCGGAGCGAGCGGTCCTCGGCGAGGTCCTGACCAGGCTCCTGATCAGGGTGGAACACGCCCAGCCGGACGCCGGTGGCCGTCTCAGCGACCTCGACTGAGGACACGGAAAAGATCTTGACAGGGACGGTTGACACGGACCTCCCCGTTCCGTAGAGTTCTTCGGGTTGTCAGGGAGCCGTAACGGTTCCGCAGCAACACTCAGCCGCCCCGAGCGGCACCCCCTCACACCATCAGCACGATCTCCTGTTCGGGTTGTATTCGGCGTGCCCGAATTCAATTCGAAGGGAAGCCCGGTGGCCCGATTGGGAATCGCCGAGTGGATCCGCTAAGGTTTGAGACGTCGGAACGGCCAAGCGGCCGGGAAGACAAACCCGCTGACTGGGAGTCAGACGCCGAAAGGATCTGATAGAGTCGGAACCGCCGGAAAGGGAAACGCGAAAGCGGGAACCTGGAAAGCACCGAGGAAATCGGATCGAGAAAAGATCTGATAGAGTCGGAAACACC